>NZ_JBFARO010000024.1:0-99163 GCF_040677125.1 Actinomadura sp. NPDC049382 | reverse complement strand
TCCCGAGTTCCCGCCGCCGTCCGCCGCGCGGTCGCCGAGCGCGCCCGCGCGGGTCGGCAGGTTCAGCGGCGGCGCGCCGCGCCGGGACCGTCCCTGCGAGGCCGCGATGGCCCCGCCCGCGCCGCGCGGCTTCGCCGCGAGCACCGGTGCCTCCTCCGGCGACGGGCCCTCGCCCGCGCCCGCACCCGTCCGCCGGTCGGCGACGGCGACCGCGGTGCCGGTCGCGGCATCGCCCTGCGCCCCGGCGGCGGCCTCGGACGTCGCCTCGCGCTTCGCCCACTTGCCCAGCCGGTACCCGGCCGCGCCCGGCACGACGGCGGCCGCGACGCCGGTGGTGCTGCGGCGCGCCTCCGTGACCGACTTGTTGAGCTGCGCCTCGCTCTTCTCCCGCGACCCGACGGCCGAGTACCCGACCGCCGAGAACAGGTGCTGGAACGGTTTGCGGTAGATGAACGCCGCGAACGTCACCAGCGCGATGAGCAGCACCTGCAGGCCCCACGGCAGCGTCTCGCCGAGGATCAGGCTGTACGCCCACAGCAGCAGCGACAGCACACCGATCAGCGCCGCCTGTTTCAGCAGCATCGACAGCAGGAGTTCCAGCCATCGGACGGCGATGACCCGTCCGATGCCCGGATGTATCCCGATCCCGAGGAAGATCGGCCCGGCGACGAGCAGCAGCAGGAACGCGATCTTCACGACGATCAGCGCGATCGCGATGACCATGATGAGGAGCCCGGCGACCAGTGCCGCGAACAGCCCCCCGAACGCGACCGCGAGCCGGTTCTGCCAGTTCTTGCCCTGGAACAGCGAGTAGGACTGCGGGTAGTTGTCCTTGATGTTCTTCGTGACGTCCTTGTAGGCGTCGGCCTTCTTGCCGAGGTCGACCTTGTTGCCGCCGTACGTCTCCGGCAGGTCGACGGCCTGCGACCACAGCAGCTTGTCGGCGTTCTCCTTGACGATCTTCGCGTTGGGGTCGGTCGTGCCGAACTCGCCCTGCAGCCACGGCTTGCAGACCAGCGCCACCCACAGCCCGTTGGCGTTGCGCGTCGTCGCGTCGAGGTTCTGGGAGGTCGCCGGATCGGGCTTGCCGTCCGGCCTCGGTATACAGGTCCCGCCCTTGGTGTCGCTCTGGGGCAGCGCCGCGTTGAAGGCGGCGCTGGTCGCCTCGGACGTCTTCGTCCCGAGCGTGGTGAAGTCCGCCGGGCGCGCGATCAGCCAGACGAGCGCCACCATCGCGGCGACCATCCAGATCACGCCCTCGGTGACCTTGCTGGCCCGCTTGCGGACCAGCCCCCACCACGCGAGCCACATCGCGCCGAGGATGACCACCCACGACCAGTACCGCGCGTTGAACGTCTTGCCGATGTTGCTGATGACGCCGTCGACGGTGTCCTTCAGCCAGCCGAGCAGCGAGTCGGACGCCGCCGCCTGGTAGACGCTGATCGTCGTCCGGTCGACCGCCCGGACGATGGTGAACGTAGTGTTGGCGAGGGCGTTGCCCATCAGCGCCATGCCGTCCGAGCAGCCCATGTCGACCGCGTACCAGGTCTGCCCTGCCGTGCCGTACCGGTCGTAGTAGGTCAGCTGCTCGACCGGTGTCTTCTGCAGCTTCTCGTTCGGGTAGTCGGGCGGCTTGATCATGCCGTCCGTCCCCGACCCGTACTGCTCGGGGGGCGGGTTGTCCGCGGGACGGCACGCGTCGTTGGGCGACGGGAAGATCGGGTTGGCGCCCGCCATCGGGGACAGCCCGACCGTGAAGAGCGCCATCAGGAGCAGCACCACCGCGGAGCGGCGGGCGCGCGGACGGCGCCGGCGGCGGCCGGGGCGGTCGAGGACGGCGCGGTCGAGCCCTTCGCCGGGCGAACGCTGCAGGCGCGCCGTCCCGTGGCGGGGACTCCTCATCGGGTGACCTCCTCGGCCTCGGCCCCCGCGGCGGTGAGTTCGGACGTGCCCGGACGGGACCGGGTCGGGTTGGTGTCCAGCCAACGCTGCAGTTCCTCGGAGATCAGGTCGACGCCGATGCGCCCCGCTCGGCCGTCGAGGTCACGGAAGATGCATTCGCCGTTGCCGAGGTTGCGCAGCACGGCCTTGTGCTCGTCGGACGCCTCGACGCCGAGCAGCGACATGACGTTGCCGACCTCGACCCGTTCGGTGGAACGGAACGAGAACACCGACGACAGGCAGTTCGTCACCTGTTCGTTCAGCAGGTCCCCCGCGTTCTGGGAGACCAGGATCAGGGCGGTGTTCCGGGAGCGTCCCATGCGGGACACCTCCGGCACCAGCTTCGCGCCCTCGGGCGTCGAGGTGATCGCCCACGCCTCGTCCAGGAAGATCGCCTTCGGCAGCCGCCGGTCGAGGCCGTGCATGAGCCGCCGCGCGAACTGCGACACGAGGTACATCAGCGCCACCGACAGCCGCTGCTCGTAGGAGTAGTCCTCCCGCGAGATGGCGACGTCGGGCAGCGTCAGGCCGCCGAGCGTGAACACGGTCGTCCAGCCCTCGGTGTCGATGCGCTCCCCGCCGGACGGGTCGAAGCACAGCCGCGCGAGCCGCATCTCCGACATCGACCGGAGCACCGCGCCGAGGTTCTTGGACGCCGGGTCGGCCGCGGCCTCCAGATGGTCGACGACGCGCCCGAGCGACGGCCGCTCCGCGTTGGCGACCGCGCCGACCGCCTGGATCATCGCGGACTCGCGCTCCTCCGACATCCGCGGCAGCAGCAGCCGCAGCGTCTCGGTCGCCATCGTCTTCATCGTGGCGAGGTCGTCGCCGAACGAGAACGGGTCGAGCAGGCCGGGCGCCGCCGAGCCGAGCGGCAGGATGCGCGCCTTGCGCCCGCGCGCCTTCAGCAGCTCGACGAGCGACTCGGCGTCGCCCTTCGGGTCGATCGCCGCGATCGTCACGCCGCGCAGCGCCATCTGGTAGATCAGCAGCAGCGCCAGCGTCGTCTTGCCGCCGCCCGGCTCACCCGTGATCGCGACCGCGGTCGGCCGGTTGCGGGCCGCCGCGACGAGCGGGTCGAAGTGCACGATGGACCGGGCCCGGCCGAGCGTCTCGCCGATGTAGGGGCCGATCCAGCCCTCCTGCTCGTCGTCCGGCCGGTCGCCGAGGTCGACGGTCGCGACCGGCATGCCGCCCGCGATCGTCCGCAGCGGCTGCCGCTGCGCGTAGGCGTTCAGCCGGATCTGGTCGCCGGGCAGCGACTCCAGGAACAGCGAGAACTGGTCGCCGGTCGAGTTGACGACGTCGATGCCGATGTCGCGGTAGTGCTCGACGACCGCGTCCACCCGCTGGGCGAGCAGCTCCTCGGTCGGTGCGGACACGATCAGCCGGTGCCAGCCGTACACGAACGGCAGCCGCTCCTTGGTGATGCCGTGCTCCAGCATCCGGGCCGCGTCGATCTGCTCGGCGAGCGCGATCGGCGCCTCCGCGCCCGCCTCCCGGATGTGCTGGTCCATGTCGCGGGCGTGCGCGAGCTTGCGGGAGACGTCCTTGGACGCCTTCGCCGGCGGGATCAGCTTCATCCGCGCGCTGATCTCGACGGGGAACGGCAGCGAGTCCGAGTAGTGGAACCAGGGCTCGCCGTCCGGGAACGGCATCATGTCCGGGAACCGGGCGAACGACAGGTACGCGACGTACGACGCGGCCGTCGCGCCCCCGCCCGCGCCCGTGAAGTTCGGCTGCTCGATCCGCAGATAGGAGCGCCCGTTGTGGATCGCGCCCTCGACCAGCGACTCGATCTCGCCCTTGCCCCACGTCCGGCGCGGGACGGCGGACGGCGGCGGATCCGCCAGCGACCCCGACACCGCGTGCTGGAACAGCCACGCGACCTCCGTCGAGGTGGCGTGCCTGGCGTACAGGGCGGACCCGCCGAGCGCGCGCCCGACCCGTTCGGCCTGCTCCGTCCAGCGCGCGATCTCCTTCTTGTCGATCGCGTCGTCGTGCACGCCGAGGACGCTCTCGCTGCGCTTGTAGAACCCGAGCAGCTGCGCGAGGACGCCGCCGGACAGCTGCGCGCCCATCCCGCGCGGCCCGAGCCGCACCCCGAGGTAGACCTCCTTGGTCCAGAAGTCCTTCGCCCACACGTGCGCGTAGGTCTCCTCCAGGTACTCCCGCCATCCGGGGCCGCCGTCGGACGTCCGGTCCAGGGCGAGCGCCCACTCGGCCGCCGGGTACGTCCGGTGCGCGATCCGCAGGTGGATCTCGGCGTCCTGCATCCGGATGCCCGCGAGCGCGATCGTGATGTTCGTGGCGAGCGCCTCGCGCTCCTCCCCGGTGGTGAACTCGTACGACACCGTGGGGAGCCGGAAGTACGCCCAGGCGGCGCTGTCGGTGAACAGCACCCGGTCGTCGAAGTACCGGACGGCCAGCCGGCTGGACTTGCTCATGCCGTCCTCCCGCCCTCGGCCCCGACCGGTGCGCGCCGCTCGGCCGGACCGCCGCGCGCACGCCGTCCCGGACGAGGAGCACTCACTGATTCTCCCGGCGCCCGGGCGGCCGTGCAGGGCTGCCCGGGAGAGTGTTCACGGTCCGGACGGTCATGAACGTCAAGCCCGTCCGCCAGGGACGCCCGTTTCACTAGGGTCTCCGCTCGATGCCCGCGAGGGGCGCTCATCGGGTGGCCTCCTGCTCCTGCTGAAGCTCCTGGTAACGCTCGGGCATGACGGTGAAGCCGCCGGCGACGACACCGGCCAAGGCAAGGTAGGCACGCCGCGTCGGCGTCCGCAACGACTTCAGCTCGTTGCGCGGCGCGCGGTCCATGCTGAGGTGATCATCCCACGGGATGCGCACCAGGGCCCGGCACCTGCCGCGCGCCACGGCCTCGGCCTGCTCGACGTCGTCCATGCTGCGGCGGCTCACCCCGTTGATGACGGTCACGGCGCGGGACCGCAACTCCTCGTAGCCGTGGCCGTCCAGCCATTCGAACGTCATCGCGACGGCGCGCGGCGCGTCGGCGCTGGCCGGCGCCACGAGCACGATCTGGTCGGCGTACGGCAGGACCCGCGCGACCACGGCGGCGGCCGCGTCCAGCAGCGTCACCGAGTAGAACTTGTCGATCGTGCGGATCGCGAGCGCGTAGTCGCGGTCGTCGAGCGCCTGCAGCGGGTTCTTGCCCGCCGCGATCACGTCGAGCCCGGACTTGGCCTGCGAGGTGTACCGGCGCATCGCGGTGAGGCTGCCGACCTGGTCGGCGCGCGTGATGAGCCCGGTCAGCGTCTCGTTGGTGTCGCTGCGCGTCCGGCGGGCCAGCGCGCCCGGCCCGGGGTTCACGTCGATCGCGACGACGGGCTCCCCGTTGTGCTGCGCGAACGTGTGCCCGAGCATCAGCGCGGTGACGGTCTGCCCCGCGCCCCCGGTGCACCCGAGGACGACCACGTGCCGCGTCCCGTGGAACGGCTGCTGGAGCCGCTGCTGGTACTCGGCGTCGACCTCGCCGTGCCCGCCGCCGACGGCGTGGATGAGCCGCCGGAACCCGCCGGTGCTGACCTCGTGCTCCGGCCCCGGCGGCGTGATCGCCGGACCGGACGGCGGCGGCGCGGGCGGCGGCGGCAGCGGCCGCGGCCGCACGGGCGAGGCCGGCTGCGACCGCACCTCACGCGGCGGCGCCTGCTCCTCCACCGGCGGCGCCGGCGGCGGCACCTGCTGCGCCGCCGCAGGCTCGACAGGCTGCGGCGGGGTCTCGGCGGCCGGACGCTGCGGCCGGGACAACCCCTCCGACCACGGCTTAGGCGGCTCCCGCCGTGGCGCGGGCGGCACCGCTCGAGGCGGCGCCCCGAACGCCCCAGGCACCATCGGCACATCGGGCCGCGTCACCGGCGGCGCCCAAGGCGGCGGAGGAGGCACCGGCGCCCGAGGCCCGGCAACCTTCTTGTCCCCCGGCTCCCCACCGGACGCACCGCCCCCGGGAGCCGTCTCCTGGGCCCGCTGCCCGGACTCCACACCGGAACCGTCCGCAGGCACGGCCCCCGCAGGACTCGGCGCAGCGCCCGCCGCAGCAGCACCGGCCACCGGAACACCAGTCGGACGGCCAGGCTGCGCGGGGCCGGACTGCCGCGTCCCCTCAGACGGCACCGTCCCCGGCGCGGGAACGCCGGCCGGATCGGTGCTGCTCGACTGCCGCCCTCGCTCGGACGACGCCGGCTCTGACGTAGGCCCGCCCGTTGCAGCAGGGCCAGGTGCCGGAACACCGGTTGCGCGGATGGGATGCGTGGGGCTCTGCTGCCGGGTCGACTCAGGCTGCGTCGGCTCCGGGGAAGCCCCGCTCGCCGCACCGGCGCCGGCCGTGGGAACACCGGTCGCGGGGGTGGAGCCAGGCCGCGTTACCTCGGACGGCGGCGTCTCCGGGGCAGGACCGCCTGATGCAGCACGACCCGCCGCCGGAACACCGGCCGCAGGAGTGGCCCCCGGCTGCCGGGTCGTCTCGGGCAGCGCTGCCTCTGAGGCAGGACCGCCTGATGCGGGACGACCTGCCGCCGGAACACCGGTCGCAGGAGTGGAGCCCGGCCGCGTTGCCTCGGGCGGTGTTGCCTGGGGGGCGGGGGCGGGGCGGCCTGGCGTTGGGACGCCGGTCGCGGGTGGGGGGCCCGGCTGCCGTGTTGGCTCGGGGGGCGCTGTGTGCGGGGCGGGGCCGCCTGCTGTTGCACGGCCTGTCGCCGGGACGCCTGTTGCGGGGGTGGAGCCCGGCTGTCGTGTTGCTGCGGGCGGTGTCGTCTGCTGGGGAGGCGTGTTCGGCGCTGTGGGGTCGGCGGTGGGGGCGTTGGGCGCGGGTGCTGCGCTTCCGGGCGGGGCCGGGGCGTGCCGGGGTGGTGTGGGGGGGTGTGCGGGCTCGCGGGGGCCGTTGGCTATCTCTTCGGCGGCGCGGCGGATGTCGGCGGGGTGCTGCTGGGGGATGTCGGGACGGGTGGCGGGGGCGGCCTGCCAGATCTCGGCGGGGGCGCCGGGGCGGCGGACGCCGGAGGCCAGGGCGCGCTTGCCGGAGCCCGCCGGGGTCTCCAGCTGGGGGGTCGCCGGGGGGCGTTCCATGTCGGCGGTGGGGAGGGGCAGGACGTCGTCCTCGTGGAAGTTGTCGCGGGTGGTGCGGCGCCAGGGCTTGGGCGGGGCCGCGGCGGGCTGCTCCTGCTGGGCGGCGTACTCGACGAGGGGCGGGGGCGCCGCGGCGGTCGCGGGGCGGGGCAGGCGGGCCGGGAGCGGGGTGGGCTCGGGGTCGGCGTGCCGGCGCTTGCGGCGGGTCTTGATCGCGGCGCGTTCCGCCGCGGCGACCGGGGCGGGGCCCTCGGCGCGGCGCCAGACGCGGGCGACGATCACCACTTCGCGGGGTTCGCGGATCGGGGTGAGACGGCACCAGGTGCGGGGCTCGGCGAGGTAGCGGCTCTGCGAGAGCAGCAGCTCGGTCAGGCGCTTGCCCTCGATGACGGGGCGCGTCGCCAGCCAGGTCAGGACGCCCGGCGGGACGATGTACAGCACGTGCCAGGGCGACTCGAACGGGACGCCGACCAGCCTGAGCAGCAGGATCCAGGGCACGAACACGCCGAGGAAGACGCCGATCTGGACGAGCGGCAGCGGCATGGGCAGCCGCAGGTCGTACAGCTTGTACAGCCGCTTCTCGATGCGCCAGATGTTCGTGTACGTGGGCAGATCCACGCCCCTACTCCCCTCCCTGCGCGAGCGCCGAGCCTCCCCGGGTCAGGAGACGTCCACACCGAGGGCCGTGGCGATCGCCTTGGCCGTGGTCTCGATGATCTTCGGCACGTAGAAGATCACTCCGATGCCGATCGCCAGCACGATGAATTGCACGAATCGCGTGATCTCGCGGGTGAACAGGAAGAAGATCGCCACAATGGAGACGATCACGAGGAACAGCGGGCCGAATATCTGGCGGAGCCAATCGGCCAGCTGGTCGGTTTTGAGTTCGTCGTCGGGCGCCGCCAGGAGATCGAGCGGAATCGACGCCATGAGGTGATGCAGCATCGATGTTCTACCTTCCTCGGTCGGCGGATGCGGGGGTTCGGTTCTTCAATTCGCGGCCTCTCATGACGCGTTCGGTTCGGTGCTGCCGCGAATGTCGCGCACGAGCCAGGTCGTGCCCTTCTTGACCATGGTGAGCTGGTAGCTCTGCTCCAGCTCGCCGCCGCCGCCCCCGGCTGGCTGCCACACCACGGTCGCGGTGACGGACCGCTCGCCCTGGGCGCCCTTCGGCGCGATGACCTCCTTGACCTGCACGAACGTGACGGACTTGGCGAGGCCGGTGATGGTCGTCCCGGCGGAGAAGCGGGACAGGGCCTCCTGGTTGCCGGACGCGTACTCCGGGAAGAAGGTGCCGAGGAAGGGCTTGAGCTCGTTCTCGAGCGCGGTGTCGCGGTCGTCGAGGCCGCCCTGGGGAAGCTGCGCCTTGGTCGGCGGGGGAAGCAGGGCGGGGCGGGCGGACACGACCAGGGACCCGCTCTTGTCGGCGTAGACGGGAACGGCGAGCCGCAGCCACCGGTCGGCGGTGCGGGCGAGCAGTGTCACGGTCGCGTTGTTGGCGTCGCGGGCGTCGACTCCGGCGACCTGGACGGACTGCACCTGCATCTTCCCGACGCCGTTCCAGCCGAATTGCGCGTCGGCGCCGTCGGGCAGGAAGGTGCGCAATTGCGCCTCGCGGGCGGGCGCGGTCTTCTGGTCGTAGTTGAGATAGACGTTGGCGAACTGGATGGCGAACGCGCCCGCGGCGCTGCTGGGGAACCCGGCGCTGCGCGGCGGCTTGGACGGGGACGCGGCGCCGCCGCCGGAGTCGCCCGCGGTGAAGCGCTCGAAGGGGGCGCGGACGCCGTTGACGAGGATGACGAGGATCAGCGCCCACAGCACGGCGCGGCCGACCCACACCCACCAGCGCCCGCCGGACCCGCCCCAGCGGCCGCCCCGCGGGCCGCCGGCGCCGGACCCGCCGCGGCGGCCGTCCCGCTCGGACAGGTCCCACGAGGGGTCGACGGAGGACGCGAGCGCCCGGGCGGGCGCCGCGGTCTCCTCGACTACGGCGGTGTCACGGCCGCGTCCCACGGCCGACCTGCGAGCCATCCTGCCTCCGCTCGCGCCTCGCCCCCGGTCGGCGCGGTCCTGTGTGCCTGGTCATGTTCCGGTGGCTTTTCCGAACCCACCTTCGGGCCCAGGGTAACCACGGGCGTCAATTGTTCCAGCGCATCGCAGCGAAGCACAGCCCCGGCACGCGGTTGTGGATAATGCAATCCACCTCAACAGGAACGGGGAAGATTGCCAAACGGTGACGATCCCCTATCCAAGGCTCCGAAGAGTGCGCAGGTCCAGGTTCCGGACAAGCGGCGCGACTCGGTCGTTGCTTGGTGACCGGGTGGCGGTGACGGCCGCAATCCATTCCCGAAAGAAACCGACAAACTGGCTGATACGCGACATCACACAGCAAAACGGCAGCTCACCGGCCTCGTCCGCCCCAATGGCACCACGGAGACCGGCTGTTGCCAAAATCACACTGGTCACGGCCCTTGCCGGACCGTGACGCGCCCTCCACCGGGCCGGTCAGACGTTGAAGCGGAACTCCACGACGTCGCCGTCCTGCATCACGTACTCCTTGCCCTCCATCCGGACCCTGCCGGCGGTGCGGGCGGCGGCCATCGAGCCGGCCTCGACGAGGTCGTCGAACGAGACGACCTCCGCCTTGATGAAGCCGCGCTGGAAGTCGGTGTGGATGACGCCGGCGGCCTCCGGGGCGGTGTCGCCCTTGCGGATCGTCCAGGCGCGCGCCTCCTTGGGGCCCGCCGTCAGGTACGTCTGCAGCCCGAGGGTGCCGAACCCGATGCGGACGAGCTGCGACAGGCCCGACTCCTCCTGCCCCATGCCCTGGAGCAGTTCGAGGGCCTCGTCGTCCGGCAGCTCGATCAGCTCCGCCTCGATCTTGGCGTCCAGGAAGATCGCCTCGGCGGGCGCCACCAGGTCGCGCAGGCGCGCGCGCAGGGCCTCGTCGGTCAGCTCGCTCTCGTCGAGGTTGAAGACGTAGAGGAACGGCTTGGCGGTGAGCAGGTGCAGCTCGCGCAGCAGTGCCAGGTCGATGCCGGCCTTCTCCGCCCCCGCGAAGAGCGTCACGCCGTCGTCGAGCAGCTTCTGCGCGGCGTTCACGGCGTCGACGACGGCGAGCTTGTCCTTGTCCTTCTTGGTGCGCGCCTCCTTGTCGAGGCGCGGCAGCGCCCTCTCGATCGTCTGGAGGTCGGCCAGGATCAGCTCGGTGTTGATCGTCTCGATGTCGCGGGACGGGGCGACGTCGCCGTCCACGTGCGTGACGTCCGGGTCCTCGAAGGCGCGGATGACCTGGCAGATCGCGTTGGTCTCGCGGATGTTGGCGAGGAACTTGTTGCCGAGCCCCTGCCCCTCGGACGCGCCCTTGACGATGCCCGCGATGTCGACGAACTCCATCGTCGCCGGGATCACCTTCTGCGAGCCGAAGATCTCCGCCAGCGTGTGCAGGCGCGGGTCGGGCACCCCGACCACGCCGACGTTGGGCTCGATGGTCGCGAACGGGTAGTTGGCGGCCAGCGCGTCGTTCTTGGTCAGCGCGTTGAACAGGGTGGACTTGCCGACGTTGGGCAGCCCGACGATTCCGATGGAGAGGCTCACGGCGGTCAAGTTTATGGGCGCCCGGGCGCGCCGCGTACTGCCCGGAACGTCCGCGGGTTCCGCCGAATGTCCGGGACGGGGCGTCCCGCGGCATCCCGGCGCGTCGCGATCGCGCTTCGGCGCCGCGCTGTCACGATGAGCGGATGGACCTCGCGCTGTTCGCCGGCCTGCTCCTCGGCGCCGTGTTCGGCGCCGTCGCCGGGTACGCGCTGGCGACGGGCCGGCAGGGCGCGCTGATCGCGCGGGCGCGGGCGGCCGAGGAGAAGCTCGCCTACGCCGAGGACCGGATGGCCGAGCATTTCGAGAACCTGTCCGCGAAGGCCCTGGACGCCAGCAACCAGCGGTTCCTCGAACTGGCGGACGCGCGGCTCAAGGCCGCGGGCGTGGAGGCGGCGGGCGAGCTGCAGCGCCGCCAGCAGGCCGTCGAGCACCTGGTCGCGCCGCTCAAGGAGACCCTCGCCAAGGTGGAGGAGCAGCTCCGCGAGGTGGAGACGGGCCGCCGCGAGTCGCACGCGATGCTGGCCAAGCAGGTCGACTTCGTCCGGCAGAGCTCCGACCAGTTGCGCCGCGAGACCCAGTCGCTGGTGCGTGCGCTGCAGCGGCCCGAGGCGCGCGGCCGGTGGGGCGAGCTGCAGCTGCGGCGGGTCGTGGAGCTGGCGGGCATGGCGCACCACTGCGACTTCGACGAGCAGGCCAGCGCGGTCACGGCCGACGGGACGGTCCGTCCCGACATGGTCGTGCGGCTGGTCGGCGGCAAGAGCATCGTCGTCGACTCCAAGGTCTCGCTGGCCGCGTACCTGCAGGCCGCCGAGAGCGGCGACCCGGTCCGGCTGGACGCCCACGCCCGCCACCTGCGCGACCACGTCGAGCGGCTGGCGGCGAAGTCGTACTGGCAGGCGTTCAGCCCCGCCCCGGAGTTCGTCGTCCTGTTCATCCCCGGGGAGGCGTTCCTCGCCCCCGCGCTCGACCGCGACCCGGGCCTGCTGGAGTACGCGATGCGGCGGCGGGTGCACATCGCCACGCCGACCACCCTCATCACCATGCTGCGGACGGCGTCCTACGCGTGGCAGCAGGCCGCCCTCTCAAAGAACGCGCGCGCGGTCTTCGAGCTGGGCAAGGAGCTGTACGAGCGGCTCGGCACGATGGGCCAGCACGTCGACGAACTGGGGCGCGCCCTGACCGGGGCCATCAAGTCCTACAACCGGACGGTCGGTTCGCTGGAGACGCGCGTCCTCGTCAGCGCCCGCAAGCTGAACGAGCTGGGCGTGGTCGAGGACGGCTTGGAAGGGCCCCGTCCCGTGGAGGAGAGCCCCCGCGCGCTCTCCGCAGCGGAACTGACCGCCGAGGAGCACCGCCTGGAGGACGACCCCCTGGAGGACGATCCCCGGGAGGACGAGCGTGCTCAGCCCGCCCCGGCGCCCGAAGCGGTAGGTTTCGGCTCACAGGCCATTCCCGAGCAGGCCGACCGGCGCGACGCGCACGAGCGGGGCGAACCGGGCGGTGCGGGGCGCCGGTTCCCCGGAGCGAAGGGGTGGCGATGAGTTCATCGACGATACGCGGTGCGCAAGGCGGCGCCCCGCCGGCTCCGGAGGGTGCAGTGGGACGTCAGCACGGCGCCGCGGCACCGCGCTCGCGCGCGCGCTCGGCCGGCGCCGGAAGCCCGGTCATGCTGACCGGCCGCGGCGGCATCGTCGTGATGTTCGCCGCCGGGGTGCTGTGCGGGCTGCTGTCGCGCTGGTTCGGGGTGCCGCTGCTCGCCGGCGCCGGGTTCGCGATCGGGTGCGCGCTCGCCGCGTTCGCGACGCGCCCGGCCGACCTGCTCACGCTCGTCGTCAGCCCGCCGCTGGTGTTCTTCGCGGCGACGTTCACGGTCGTGTTCGCCACCGCGCTCGGCGACGGCTCGCTGCTGCGCGGCGTCACGGTCGGGGTGCTGACCGCGCTGGCGGCCACCGCGCCGTGGCTGTTCTTCGGGACGCTGCTGGTCCTCGTGATCTGCCTGGCGCGCGGGCTGATGACGAACGTCCGCGAGCTGCGCGACAAGCTCGCCGGGATGCGCCTGTTCGAGAAGGAGGAGAACGAGAACCCCGTCCGGTGGGACGAGTCCCCCGTGACGACGGGCGAGCGCCGCCTCCACCACGGCGAGGTGGACTGAGCGGCGCCCGCCGCGCGATGCCGCGTCTAGACGGGCGTGATGCGGAGGTCCTTGCGGAGCTCCTTCGGGAGGGAGAAGCGCATGTGCTCGGAGACGGACTCGATCTCCTCCGCCTCGCCGAAGCCGCGCTCGGCGAGCCAGGCGAGCACCTCCTGGACGAGCTCGTCCGGGACGGAGGCGCCGCTCGTGACGCCGACCGTGGTGACGCCCTCCAGCCAGGCGGGGTCGATGTGCTCGGCGTAGTCGACGAGGTGGGCGTCGTCGGCCCCGTGCTCCTTGGCGACCTCGACGAGCCGCACGGAGTTGGAGGAGTTCGTCGACCCGACCACGATGACGAGCTGCGCCTGCGCCGCCATCTCCTTCACGGCGACCTGCCGGTTCTGGGTGGCGTAGCAGATGTCGTCGGACGGCGGGTCCATCAGGTTGGGGAACCGCTCGCGGAGCTTCTCGACGGTGGCGACGGTCTCGTCGACCGACAGCGTGGTCTGGGAGAGCCACGCGACCTTGTCGGGGTCGCGGACGGTCACGTTGGCGACGTCGTCGGGGCCGTCCACGAGGTGGATGTGGTCGGGCGCCTCGCCGGTGGTGCCGATGACCTCCTCGTGGCCCTCGTGGCCGATGAGCAGGATGTCGTAGTCGTCGGCGGCGAAGCGGACCGCCTCCTTGTGGACCTTGGTGACCAGCGGGCACGTCGCGTCGATCGTGCGCAGGTTCAGGCCCGCGGCCTCCTGGTGCACGGCGGGTGCGACGCCGTGCGCGGAGAACACCACGATCGCCCCCTCGGGCACCTCCTCGGTCTCGTCCACGAAGATCGCGCCGCGCTCCTCCAGCGTCTTGACGACGTGGACGTTGTGGACGATCTGCTTGCGGACGTAGATCGGCGCCCCGTACTTCTCCAGGGCGATCTCGACCGTCTGGACGGCCCTGTCGACGCCTGCGCAGTAACCACGCGGCTTGGCGAGCAGGACACGGCGCTGGCTGTTGGCGGTCATGCCCCTATCGTACGAGTCACCGGATCGTGGGAGTGACCTGGCTGTGACCGACTCCACGGTGTCTTTGGACAGAAATCCACTAACCCGGGGTGACCGCGATCGCACCCGTGGGGCAGAGTGAAGTTCACCAGACGAGGCAGGAAGAGGAAGAGTCGATGACGAAATCGCCGCGCCGCCTCAAGGAGCAGGTCCGGGACACGGTGGGCGAGCAGGTTCGCGATCTCCCGCTGCACGCCGTCCGCCTGGCCATGTTCGGCGTCGGCCGGGCCCTGCTGCTCGGCGACCGGGTCACCAGGGACTACAAGGAGATCACCCAGGGCGGCGGCGTGAAGCCGGTGCTCGGGCGGCTGCGCGACGACGTGCAGGGCACGGCCGAGAAGGTCGTCGAGCGCGTCGTCGAGCGGGTGCGCGGCGAGGAGCCGGAGCCCGAGCCCGAGCCGGTCCGCCGCACCCGGCCCGCGGGGCGGACGGCCGCCGCGCGCGGCGAGGGCACCCGCACCGCCGGCGCGGAGATCTCCGTCGGCAAGCCCGGGGCCGCGACCAAGCCCAAGGCCGAGCCGAAGGCGGAGACCGAGGCCGAGACGGGCACGCGGCACCGGCCGAAGCACGCGCGTCCGGGCCCGCCGCCGAAGCCCGCGAAGCCCGGCGCGCTGGGCCGGCGGCACGCCAAGTCCGCGGAGGAGGCGCCGGCGGACGAGCGGGCGCCGCTCGCGAAGCCGGCCCCGTCGCCCGAGCCCGCGGAGCCGGCGCCCGAGCCCGCGCCGCAGGCCAAGCCCGCGCCGGGCGCGAAGCCGGCCGAGCCCGCGAAGTCCGAGGAGGCGCCCGCGGAGGCGTCCGACGAGGCGACCGCCGAGGCCGTCGCCAAGGACGAGAAGGCGTTCGAGCCGAAGCCGGAGACCAAGCCCGCCGCCCCGGCGGAGGCGGAGCACATCGCCGCGGACCTGCCCGTGCCCGACTACGACGCCGCCACGCTGCCGCAGCTGCGCGCGCGCCTGCGCGGCCTGACGGTCGAGCAGGTGAAGCTGCTGCGCGAGTACGAGCGCCAGCACGCCGCGCGCGAGGACATCATCCGCATGTACGAGCGCCGCATCGCCAAGCTCAACGGCCTCAACTGAACCGAGGGCACCGAGAACACCGGACGAGCGCACCGCGAGCCCCTGGGCAGGCCCCGGGGGCTCTCGGCGTCTCAGGGGCCGGTGAAGAGCTTGTCGAAGGCGGGCAGCGCCGCGGCGATCCGCGCGCGCTCGTCGCCCGACAGGTGCGCGAGCCGGTCGGCGAGGAACGACAGCCGCCGCTCCCGCCCGGCGGCCAGCAGCTCCCGGCCCGCCCCGGTGAGCCGCGCCGTGACCACGCGGGCGTCGGCGCCGTCCCGGCCGCGCGCGACGAGCCCGTCCCGCTCCAGCCGGTTGATCTGGGCGGTCATGGTCGGCAGCCGGACGCCGTGCTCGGCGGCGAGCTCGGTCATCCGGCGCGGCCCGTGCTCCAGCGAGCCCAGCACGGACAGCTGCTGGCTGGTGACCGGCTGGTCGGCTCCGGCCTGGCGCAGCATCAGCACGACGTGGCGCAGGCGCAGGTTGAGCTGCTCGGCGAGCTCGCGGTCGGATGCGGTCACGGATCACTCTCCTCGGGGTCGTAGTCAGTAGTGTTCCTGCATGGCGATGGAGACCACGGCCGAATCCCCGGTTCCGGTGCGGACGGTCCTGCAGGCGGTGAGCGGCTGGATCGGCCGGCTCGGCCGGATCTGGGTCGAGGGCCAGATCACCGACCTCAACGCCCGCGGCGGGACGGTGTACCTGACGCTCCGCGACCCGGTGGCGAACATGTCGGTGCGGGTCGTCGGGCCGCGCGCCGTGGTCGAGGCGGCGGGCCCGGCGGTGACCGACGGCGCCCGCGTCGTGGTGCACGCCAAGCCGGACTTCTGGATCAACCGGGGGACGTTCTCGCTCAGCGCGCTGGAGATCCGCCCGGTCGGCGTCGGCGAGCTGCTGGCCCGGCTGGAGCGGCTGAAGCAGGTGCTGGCGTCCGAGGGGCTGTTCCGGCCGGAGCGCAAGCGGCCGCTGCCGTTCCTGCCGGGGAAGATCGGGCTGATCTGCGGGCGCGACTCCGACGCCGAGCACGACGTCCTGCAGAACGCCCGGCGGCGCTGGCCCGCGGTCGCGTTCCGGGTGGAGAACACCGCGGTGCAGGGCTCGTACGCGGTCGGCGAGGTGATGGAGGCGCTGCGGGCGCTGGACGCCGATCCCGAGATCGATGTGATCATCATCGCGCGGGGCGGCGGCGCGATGGAAGACCTGCTGCCGTTCTCCGACGAGGCGCTGGTGCGGGCGGTGTCGGCGGCGCGCACCCCGGTGGTCAGCGCGATCGGCCACGAGCAGGACTCCCCGATCCTGGACCTCGTCGCGGACGTGCGGGCCTCGACGCCGACGGACGCGGCGAAGAAGACCGTCCCGGACGTGCGGGAGCAGCTCCAGCTCGTCCGGCAGCTGCGCGACCGGGGGCGGCGGTGCCTGTCGGGGGCCGTCGAGCGGGAGCTGGCGTGGCTGCGCGCGGTGCGGTCGCGGCCCGCGCTGGCCGACCCGGTGCGGGAGATCGAGCGGCAGTCCGAGCAGGTCGCGGCGCTGCGGGACCGGGCGCGGCGGTGCCTGTCGGGGGCGCTGGACCGGGCCGGGGACGAGCTGTCGCACACCCGCGCCCGGCTGCTGGCCCTCTCCCCCGCCGCGACGCTGGAGCGCGGCTACGCGATCGTCCAGCGCGAGGACGGGGCGGTGGTGCGGGAGTCGGCGGCGGTCAAGGACGGCGAGGCGCTGCACGTCCGGCTGGCCGACGGGCGCCTCGGCGTGACCGTGGCCGGCCGCGAGGGGTCTTAGGGTGGGGCAGGTGGCGGACGACAAGGAGACGGCGGAGAAGCCGTCGTACGAGCAGGCACGGGACGAGCTGACCGAGGTCGTCAAGCGGCTGGAGGCGGGCGGGCTGACGCTGGAGGAGTCCCTCGCGCTCTGGGAGCGGGGCGAGCGGCTCGCGGCGGTCTGCGAGGAGTGGCTGGAGGGCGCCCGCGCGCGGCTGGCCGCCGCCCTCGACCGCCCGGAGAACGGCGACGCCGCCCCGTTCTGAGGCGCGCGGGCCCGGGCGTCCACCCCGGGCCCGGCCGTCAGGAGCCGGGTGTCGGCGCCGTCGAGGGCGCCAGCTTCGCGCCGCCCTTGGCCTGCGCCTTGAGGGCCGCCGCGAGGACCGCCAGCTCCTCGTAGGACGCGGTGCCGGTCACGACGACGCTGCTGCCGTCCGGCAGGGTGCGGGCGAGGGTGTTCGCCTTCTTGTCCTTGCGGTGGTACTTCGTCCAGGTGACGTCGCCGACCTGCTGCGTCCCGGTCGGCTTGCCGCTGTTGGCCATGCGCGGGACGTACTCGGACGCCTTCTCGTCGCTCTGCTCCAGCGCCGCGTACTCGTCGCTCGGCGTCACGAACCCGAGGTGCCACGCGACGGGCGTGTCACCGCCCGCGCCGAGGCCGGTGAGCCGGGAGCTGTTCGGGCGCCAGCCGGCGGGCAGCCCTTCGGGGGCCCACACGGTGAAGGGCGCGTCGTTGCGCATCGCCCACAGCTGCGAGCTGTAGTCGACGGTCGGCAGGACCTCCTCGTCGCTGCGCGGCGACACCACGTAGACCGCCAGCACCAGCACCAGGCACGCGGCCATCGCGATCGCGAAGCCGCTGAGGCCGGTCGTGAGCCGCTTGTGCACGCCGGGGCTGACCTCGACGACGGGACGTCCCGCCGGCGCCCCCTGCTCGTCCCGGCCGCCCTGCTCCGCCTGGACGCCCTGCTCCGCCTGGACGCCGTGTTCTTCCTGGCCGCCCTGCTCCTCCCGGGCGCCGGTCTCCGCGGTCTCGGCCGCGGACGCCGCGCCGCCCGCGGTCTCCGCGGCGCTCTCGGGCGCGCTCTCCGGCGTGGCGGGGGCAGGGGACGGGGTCTTGTCGGTCACCCCTCCAGGATCCCCCACGGTCAGCGCTGCTCGGTACCGGGGTTGCGGATCGTGCCGACGATGCCCATGATCTTGTCGGCGAGGCGGCGGGCGGCGACCTCGTCGTCCAGCAGCGAGATCTCGGATACGGCGCCCGCCATCGCGCCGGTCAGCACGGTGACGAGGGCCTCGTCCACGCCGCCGTCGGCGGTGTGGAACAGCGCGGCGTTGCGCCGCGCCCACTTGTTGAGCCGCTGGCGCATGACGCGGTCGAACCCGGGCGGGCCGTCGCCGGAGATGAACAGCCGGGCGACGTCGCGCTCGTCGAGGCAGCCGTTCAGGTAGGCGCCCGCGCCGGCGATGAACTGCCGCATGGGGTCGGTCTCGCCGGCCTCGCGGACGGCGTTGATCGCGTCGCGGGTGCGCTCCTGCTGGCGGCCCTGGAAGTCCTCGAACAGCGTGAGGTACAGGTCCGCCTTGCCGTTGAAGTGGTGGTACAGGCTGCCGACGCTGGCGCCGGCCTTGGCGACGATGTCGGTCACCGCGGCCTGGGCGAAGCCCGACGCACAGAAGACGTCCCTCGCCGCGGCCAGCAGGGCGCCGCGGGTGGCGGCGCCGCGGTCGGAGGTCCGCGCGGGGGAGTCGGCGGACCGCGCGCCCCCGCCGCGGGCCGCCTCGCCGGACGAGACGTCGATGTCGCTGCTCATGACGCCTGAGATTACGCCCTCTCCCATGGGGAAACGATCCCTTGCCCGCGGGACCGTCAAATACCGGTGGCGCGGGCGGTCGGTACCGCGGGTGCCGGTACGCTCCGTTTCCCGGCTGGTCTGGTCCAATTTGTGACCCGCCGTCCGGTCACCGGAGAATCCGAGGCACCACCGAACGAAGGGGCTGCCCCGTCATGTCCGATGAGACCACCGTTTCCTCCCCGCTCACGACCGAGCCGTCCGCGCCGGACCGCAACCTGGCGATGGAGCTGGTCCGGGTGACCGAGGCCGCCGCGATGGCCGCCGCCCGCTGGGTCGGCCGCGGGGACAAGAACGGCGCCGACGGGGCCGCCGTGAACGCCATGCGCCAGCTGATCAACACGGTGTCCATGCGCGGCGTCGTCGTGATCGGCGAGGGCGAGAAGGACCACGCGCCGATGCTGTTCAACGGCGAGGAGGTCGGGGACGGCTCCGGCGCCGAGTGCGACGTGGCGGTCGACCCCGTGGACGGGACCCGGCTGACCGCGCTCGGCATGAACAACGCGATCGCGGTGCTGTCGGTGGCCCCGCGCGGGTCGATGTTCGACCCGTCCGCGGTGTTCTACATGGAGAAGCTGGTGACCGGCCCGGAGGCGGCGGACGCCGTCGACATCGAGCGCCCGATCGCCGACAACATCCGCGCGATCGCCCGCGCGAAGGGCTCCTCGCCGAACGACGTGACCGTGTGCATCCTGGACCGGCCGCGGCACGAGGGCATCGTGAAGGAGGTCCGCGAGGCCGGCGCGCGGATCAAGTTCATCCTGGACGGCGACGTGGCCGGCGCGATCATGGCGTCCCGGCCGGGCACCGGCGTCGACCTGCTGCTCGGCATCGGCGGCACCCCGGAGGGCATCATCGCGGCGTGCGCGATCAAGGCGCTCGGCGGGGTGATCCAGGGCCGGCTGTGGCCGCAGGACGAGGCGGAGAAGCGCAAGGCGGAGGACGCCGGGCACGAGCTCGGCCGGGTGCTGACCACCGACGACCTGGTGACGTCCGACGACGTGTTCTTCGCCGCCACCGGGATCACCGACGGTGAGCTGGTCGACGGCGTCCGCTACAGCAAGGGCACGGCGGTGACGCACTCGCTGGTCATGCGCTCACGCAGCGGGACGATCCGGACGATCTCCAGCGAGCACCACCTCGCCAAGCTCCGCGCTTACAGCGCGATCAACTTCGACACGGCGGTCTGACCGGCGGCGCTAGGCGCGGCGGCCCCGGCCGAGGCGATCGCGGACGCGGGTGCGCAGCGACCGCTTCGGCGCGCGGGCGCGCACCGAGGCGAAGATCATGGTGCCGCAGACCTCGACGGTGGGCCCGTCCTGCGCGGGGCGGGCCCGCAGGTCGCGGGTGCTGAGGATGCTGCGGCCGGTGACCCGCACGCCGACGCCCTCGGGGACGAGGAGCCGGATCCGGCCGCCGAGCACCAGCGGGTCGACCACGATGTGCCGGCGCTGCAGGACGGCCTCGCGCAGGTCGAGCTCGACCGTCCCGAACAGGGCCAGCACGGGCAGCTTCACGGGCACGACCCAGCGCCCCTCCCGGCGGGTGCGGCCGAAGAGGACCGTGACCGGGCGGTCGTCCACGAGGATGGGCTGCGCCTCCTCGGGGCCGAGGTCGCCGGTGAGGCCGGTCAGCTCGCCGAGGGTGCGGGCGGCGTAGGCGCGGGCGGTGCGCTCGGAGTGCTCGGCCATGCTGAGCCGCCCGTCGGCGACCGCCTCGCCGAGGACGGCGACGACGCGTTCCCGGTCGGCGTCGGACGCGCGCAGGTCGCGCACGCTGGTGGCCTTCGCGGCCGGGCGCTGGGGAACGTCCACATCTAGAAGATTAACCGCCGTCCGGCGCGGGGGCCGCCGAAAAACCTGTGGGGTTGTGTCCGGGCCTGTCCTTACTGTGAGGGGTATGACCTTGCAACGTGCCCAGATCGCCGCTGCCCGGGACGGGGCCGGCACGGCGGCGATCAGCCTGCGGGGCGTCGTGAAGCGGTTCGGCGACTTCACCGCCGTGGACGGGCTGGACCTGGAGGTCCCCACCGGGATCTGCCTGGGGCTGCTGGGCCCGAACGGCGCCGGGAAGTCGACGACCATGAAGATGCTGACCGCGCAGGCGATCGCCGACGAGGGCAGCATCGAGGTGCTCGGCTTCGGCGTCCCGCGCGAGTCCAAGCGCGCGCGGGCCGTGATGGGGGTCGTCCCGCAGCAGGACAACCTGGACGAGGAGCTGACCGCCCGCGAGAACCTGGAGGTGTTCGCGCACCTTTACCGGGTGCCCCGCAAGGAGCGGCGCCGGGCCGTGGACGACGCGCTCGCGATCGCGCACCTGACCGAGCGGCAGCGGACGAAGGTGGACGACCTGTCCGGCGGCATGCGGCGGCGGCTGCTGATCGCCCGCGGGCTGGTGCACCGGCCCGCCCTCGTCCTGCTGGACGAGCCGACCGTGGGCCTCGACCCGCAGGTGCGGGCGGAGCTGTGGGGGCTGATCGACGGGCTGCGCGCGGGCGGCACGACCGTGCTGATGTCCACGCACTACATCGAGGAGGCCGAGCGCCTCGCGGACGAGTGCGCGCTGATGTCGCACGGCAAGGTGATCGCGCGGGGCTCGCCGGCCGCGCTGGTGGCCGAGTTCGCGGGCGACCGGGTGGTCGAGCACTACGGGCCGCCCGACCGGCTGACCGAGGTGGAGCGGCTCGCGCGGGCCGCGGGGCTGCCGACGCGCCGCACGGGCCCGTCGGTGTCGGTGCTGAAGGCGGAGACCATCCCGCCCTCCCTGGAGGACGAGCTGGGCCCGGACGGCGTGCGCCGCGCCGCCAGCCTGGAGGACGTGTTCGTGGTGCTGACCGGGGAGCGTGTCGAATGACCCGGACGGAAGTGGAGCGGGCGCCGCGGCTGCGGCGGTTCGAGTTCGCGCCGGTGCGCGGCATCTGGCGGCACGAGCTGGCGCTCTACAAGCGGTACTGGAAGTCGCAGTCGTTCGCCTCGATGGTGGAGCCGACGTTCTTCCTGCTCGCGTTCGGCTACGGGTTCGGGTCGATGGTCGCGGTCATCGGCGACTACCGGTACCTCGACTTCGTCGCGACCGGCGTCGTCGGGACGGCGGCGCTGTTCACGTCGGTGTTCCCGGGCATGTTCAACGGCTACATCAGGCGGGTGTTCCAGCACACCTACGACGGGATGCTCGCGGCGCCGGTGGACGTCCACGAGCTGGTGACGGCCGAGGCGCTGTGGATCGCGGCGAAGTCGGCGGTGTACTCGTGCACGCCGATCGTGGTGGCGCTGTTCTTCGGCCTGGATCCCGCGTTCGGGATGCTGCTGGTGCCGTTCATCACGTTCTTCACCGCGCTCGGCTTCGGGCTGTTCGGCATGTGGACGTCCTCGGTCGTCCCGTCGATCAACTCGTTCGACTACGTGATCACCGGCGTGGTGACGCCGCTGTTCCTGATCGCCGGGACGTTCTTCCCGGTGGACGCGCTGCCCGGCTGGGCGCAGAAGGTCTCCTACCTGAACCCGCTCTACCACTGCGTCGAGCTGGTCCGGGACGCGGTGTTCGGCCTTCACCCGCTGGCCGACCTCGGGCATCTGGCGGGCCTGGTGGCGTTCGCGGCGCTGATGTGGGTCATCGCCGTCCGGGGGATGCGCAGGCGCCTCATCGACTGATCGCCCCCGGGAGACGATTGACCGGCGGCCCGCCCTGTCTCTACGCTGACGCGAATCTTATTCACGTTGTGCCTCGCAGAGAGGTCGGGCCGCATGACCCAGGGCATCACCGTACGGGACCGCCAGGCCCGGTCCGCCGCGTACACGGCGTTCGCCGTCCAGGGGCTCTGCTTCGCCTCGCTGGTGACGCAGGTTCCGCAGATCCAGAAGTCCCACCACCTCAGCGACGCCACGCTCTCGCTGGTGCTGCTGATGGTGCCGCTCGTCGCGGGGGTCGGCAGCGTCGCGTCCGGCGCCCTGTTCCAGCGGTTCGGCAGCGGCCCGGTGCTGCGGGTCTCCCAGCCCGCCGTCGCGGTCGTGATCGCGCTGATCGGCCTCACCGGCGACAACGACGTCGCGCTGTACGCCGCGGTCGCCGCGTTCGGCCTGTTCGTCGGCGCGGTGGACGCCTCGATGAACGCCCAGGCCATCGCCGTCGAGCGCCGCTACGGCCTCAGCCTGATCACCGGCTTCTACGCGGTGTGGAGCGTCGCCGGCATCCTCGGCGGCCTCTGGGCGTCGCTGTCCAACAAGATCGACCTGCCGCTGTCCGCCTGCTTCGCGATCGCCGCCGCCGCGGGGATCGCCGGGTCCCTCGCCACCGGGCACCGCCTCTACCGCCGCGCTGAGGAGGGCGACGGGCCGACCGCCGAGGAGCTGAAGGCCGCCGGACGCAGCGTCCCGTGGCGCCCGATCCTCATCGTCGGCGCCGCGATGGCCGTCGCCTACCTCGCCGACTCGGCGATCTCCAGCTACGGCGCCAAGTACCTGGACGACGAGCTGTCGGCGAGCGACTGGGTCGCGCCGCTCGGCTACGTCGCCTACCAGATCACGATGGTGGTCAGCCGGGCCGTCGCGGACCTCGCCGTCCGCCGCTCGGGCGCCGTCCGGGTGGTGCGGATCGGCGGCCTGGTCGGCCTCGTCGGCATGGCGGGCGTGGTCGCCGCCCCGAACGCGGCGGTCGCCATCGCGGCGTTCGCGCTCGCCGGCCTCGGCCTCAGCGTGATCGCCCCGGTCTCCTTCTCCGCCGCCGGCCGGGTCGACCCGACCGGCCTGGGCGTCGCGGTGGCCCGCGTGAACATCTTCAACTACGTGGGCTTCGTCCTGGGCGCCGCGGTCGTAGGCGCGATCGCCCCCCTGAGCGCCGACCACGGCCTACGGATAGCCTTCATCGTCCCCACGGCCTTGATCCTGGTCGTCTTCGCCACCGCCAAGGGCTTCGCCCCCAGCCCGGCGAAGGACACCGCTCCGCCCGCCCCCACAATGCAACGCCCAACAGTCTGACCCGAGCCCCACAGAACCACGGGGCGGGCGGCCGGAGGGCGCCCAACGCCCGGAGGTCGCCCGCCCCGCCGGCCGAGAGGCCGTTTCACGAGACGCGCCAGCGGATCGGGAAACGGCCTCTCGGCCGTAACGGGGGTTCCAGGGGGTCGCCCCCTGGCCAAACACAGTCACGGGTCGGGCGGCCGGAGGGCGCTCTAGCGCCCGGAGGCCGCCCGACCCGCCGAGCCGGGCGACCGCAGCGACACACGACAAACCCGCACGGTCACAAGAACCGAAACCGTGGCGTGAGGATCGACCGGCTCGTAACGGGGGTTCCAGGGGGTCGCCCCCCTGGGTTGATCAAGCGTCCTCTAGGAGGCGCAATGCCTTTTCGCCTTCTGCTTGGGCTTGTTCGGGGGTCAGGTCGGTCAGGGCGCGGCTGAGGGCCACTTCGGCGGCGTCCGCGGCGGCGCGGAGGGTCACCGCGTGCTCCTGCGCCCTTTCGAGGTCGCCCAGGCCGATGCAGTCGAAGGCCACCCGCGCATCGTGGCCGGCCATCTTCAGCTGCCGCGCGGCCTCATCCAGACTCATGCAAACCTCCTACTCCAGGGATGTCGGTCCTACCCACCGGCACCCTGGGTAATCGCTTGACCCAGCAGTTCCGCTGCTTTGACCAGGCGTGTCTCGCCCATTCCGGCGTAGCCGAGGACGAGCGCGGGCGGCGCGGCGGCGGCGCGCTCCGGCCACCACAGGGGGCGGGCGCCCGCGACGGCGACGCCGGCGCGGGCCGCGCGGGCGACGATCGCGTCCTCGTCGCTTCCGTCCGGCAGTTCCACGTAGAGGTGGATGCCCGCCGACACGCCGCGAACCCTCGCGCCGGGGAGATGTTCGGCCAGCGCGGCGGCGAGCACGTCCCGGCGGGCCCGGTAGCGGCGCCGCATGGTGCGCAGGTGCCGGTCGTAGCCGCCGCTGCGGAGGAACTCGGTCAGCGCGTGCTGCTCCAGGACGGGCGCGCCGAGGTCGGTGACGGCGCGGTGCTCGCGCAGCCGCCCGACGAGGGAGGGCGGCGCGACGGCCCAGCCCAGCCGCAGCGCGGGGGCGAGGGACTTGCTCACCGAGCCGAGCAGGACGACCCGTTCGGGGTCGACGCCCTGGAGGCAGCCGACGGGGTCGCGGTCGTAGCGGAACTCGGCGTCGTAGTCGTCCTCCAGGATCAGGCCGTCCACGTCGCGCGCCCAGGCGATCAGGGCGGCGCGCCGGGCCGGGGAGAGCACGACGCCGGTCGGGTACTGGTGCGCGGGCGTGACCAGGACGGCGCGGGCGCCGCTGCGGGCGAGGGCCGCGACGTCGAGGCCCACGCCGTCCACGGGGACGCGGGCGAGCCGCAGCCCGGCGGACTCCATCATCGGCAGCTGCCGGGCGCTGGTCGGGTCCTCCACCGCGAGCGTCCGGTGCCCGCCGGCGCGCAGCAGCGCGAGCAGCGCGGACAGGCCCTGCGCGACCCCGTTCATGATCACGACGCGGTCGGGGTCGGCGTGCGCGGCGCGGACCCGGCCGAGGTAGCCCGCCAGTTCCGCGCGCAGCGCCGGGACGCCGCCGGGGTCGGGGTAGCCGAGGGCGTCGTTCGGGAGGGTGCGCAGCGCGGCGCGGGCGGCGGCGATCCAGCGTTCGCGGGGGAAGGCGGACAGGTCGGGCCGGCCGGGGGTCAGGTCGTAGGACGGCGCGGGCGGCGGGTCGCCGGGCCGGGCCGCCGCGCCGTGTCCCGGCGGCGCGTCCTGCTGCGGGGTCCCGCCGTACTGCCGTGTTCCGGCGTACCGCGGTGTCTCGCCGTGCCGCGCGGACGTGTCGGGGCGGGGTGTCGCGCCGTGCCGCGGCGGCGCGCCGTCCGGCGGGGCGGCGGACGTGTCGGGGCGGGCCAGGGGTGCGACCCGGGTGCCGTCGCCGCGCCGCGCGATGAGGAAGCCCTCCGCGGTGAGCTGCTCGTACGCGGTGACGACGACGCCGCGGGAGACGTCCAGGTCGCGCGCCAGGTCACGGCTCGACGGCAGCCGGGTCCCGGCGGTCAGCCGGCCGGAGCGCACGGCCGCGCGGAACCCGGCGGCGATCTGCGCCGCCAGCCGGCCGGCGGACCGGTCCAGGGGAAGGTGAAGGTCGGTCACATGACCCTCAGCGCCAAGAGGGAGCCCGAGCGTCACCGGGCCGGTAATGGTCCACAGTAAAGCATGGCGATTGGCCCTGTTTGCAGGACCAAGCGCGCCTTAGCGTTCCGTCCATGAACACGTCTCACAGGCGCGGCGCGGTCGGCGCGGGGTCCGCGATGTTCCTCGTCGGCACGCTGACCGCCGTCTCGGCGACCATCTCCGGCTATCCGGTCTTCGGCGGCCAGGCGGTCCGGTACGCCGTCGCCGCGCTCATCCTGCTCGCCGTCGCGCGGTTCGCCGGCGGTCCCGCGCGGCGGCCGTCCGCGCGGGACTGGGCGCTGCTGGCGGCCCTGGCGGCGACCGGGCTGGTCGCGTTCAACGTCTGCATCGTGGCGGCCACCGCGGACACCAGCCCGGCCACGATCGGCACGGTGATCGCGGCGGTCCCGATCGTGCTGGCGCTCGCCGGGCCGCTACTGGAGGGGCGCAGGCCGGCCCCGGCGGTGATCGTGGCGGGCTGCGCGGTGGCGGCCGGCGCGGCGCTCGCGGGCGGGCTCGGCGGCGGGAGCGTCCGCGGGCTGCTGCTCTCGCTGGGCGCGCTGGCGGGCGAGGTGTGCTTCTCGCTGCTGGCCGTCCCGCTGCTCCCCCGGCTCGGCCCGCTGCGGGTGTCCGCCTACTCCGCCGCGCTGGCCGCCCCGATGCTGCTCGCCGCCGGGCTGCTCGCGGACGGGACGGCGGTGCTGCGCGTCCCGACCGCCGCCGAGGCGGCGGGCTTCGGCTACCTGACCGTCGTCGTCACCACGGTCGCGTTCCTGCTCTGGTACGACGCGATCGGCCGGCTCGGCGCCGACCGCGCCGGGCTGTTCGCGGGGCTGGTCCCGGTCAGCGCGCTGGTCACGACGGTCGTGCTCGGCCTCGGCCGGCCGGGCGCCGCCGAGCTGGCGGGGGCCGCGCTGGTCGCGGCGGGCGTCGTGGCGGGGCTGCGCGCGCGGGTCGCCCCCCGTGAACCCGCGCTCCGCGAACCCGTAGCCTGTGAGGCGGCCCCCATCGGAATCGCGCGAGGATCTGCCTGAGATGCCTGAATTCTCCTACACCGACCTGCTGCCGCTCGGCCCGGACGAGACCGACTACCGGCTGCTGACCTCCGACGGCGTGTCCGCGTTCGAAGCGAACGGCCGGACGTTCCTGCAGGTCGAGCCGGAGGCGCTGCGGCTGCTCACCGAGACCGCGATGCGCGACATCGCGCACCTGCTGCGCCCGGCGCACCTCGCGCAGCTCCGCCGGATCCTGGACGATCCCGAGGCGTCCCCGAACGACCGGTTCGTGGCCCTGGACCTGCTGAAGAACGCGGGCATCGCGTCCGGCGGCGTCCTGCCCATGTGCCAGGACACCGGCACCGCCATCGTGATGGGCAAGCGCGGCCAGCACGTCCTGACCGACGGGGCCGACGAGGAGCACATCTCGCGCGGCGTGTACGACGCGTACACGAAGCTGAACCTGCGCTACTCGCAGATGGCGCCCGTCACGATGTGGGACGAGAAGAACACCGGCTCCAACCTGCCCGCGCAGATCGAGCTGTACGCGGCCCCCGGCGACGCCTACAAGTTCCTGTTCATGGCCAAGGGCGGCGGCAGCGCGAACAAGTCGTTCCTGTACCAGGAGACCAAGGCCGTCCTGAACCCGAAGCGGATGATGTCCTTCCTGGAGGAGAAGATCCGCTCGCTCGGCACCGCCGCGTGCCCGCCGTACCACCTGGCGATCGTGGTCGGCGGGACGTCCGCCGAGTACGCGCTGAAGACCGCCAAGTACGCCTCGGCCCACTACCTGGACACGATGCCGACGGAGGGCTCCCCGCTCGGCAACGGCTTCCGCGACCTGGAGCTGGAGCTGCAGGTGTTCGAGCTGACGCAGAAGCTCGGCATCGGCGCCCAGTTCGGCGGCAAGTACTTCTGCCACGACGTGCGGGTGATCCGGCTGCCCCGGCACGGCGCGTCCTGCCCGGTGGCGATCGCGGTGTCGTGCAGCGCCGACCGGCAGGCCCTCGCCAAGATCACCGCGGAGGGCGTGTTCCTGGAGCGGCTGGAGACCGACCCGGCGCAGTACCTGCCCGACACCACCGACGAGCACCTGAACGACGAGGTCGTCCGGATCGACCTGAACCGGCCGATGGACGAGATCCGCGCCGAGCTGACCCGCTACCCGGTGAAGACGCGGCTGTCGCTGACCGGTCCGCTGGTCGTGGCCCGCGACATCGCGCACGCCAAGATCAAGGAGCGGCTGGACGCGGGCGAGCCCATGCCGCAGTACCTGCGCGACCACGCCGTCTACTACGCGGGGCCCGCGAAGACGCCGGAGGGCTACGCGTCCGGCTCGTTCGGCCCGACCACCGCCGGCCGGATGGACTCCTACGTCGAGCAGTTCCAGGCGGCCGGGGGCTCGCTGGTGATGCTGGCCAAGGGCAACCGGTCCAAGCAGGTCACGGACGCGTGCAAGGAGCACGGCGGGTTCTACCTCGGTTCGATCGGCGGCCCCGCCGCCCGCCTCGCCCAGGACTGCATCAAGAAGGTCGAGGTCCTCGAATACCCGGAACTCGGGATGGAGGCCGTCTGGAAGATCGAGGTCGAGGACTTCCCGGCGTTCATCGTGGTGGACGACAAGGGCGAGGATTTCTTCGCCGACACCACCGGCCCCGTCCTCAGCATCGGCAGGCGCTGACCCGCCGCGGCGGCTCTCGGGCGGTCCGCTGGGCGGGCCGTCCGGGAGGCCGCGGGGCGCCCGGCCGCCCGGGTTTCTCGTCAGTAGGTCACAGTATTGGGCCGAAAATATAGTTCCTCCTGAGGTCTCCCGGATGACCGCCTGGCCACTCCGGTATCTTTTCCGCCATGTCACAGTCAGAGCGCCTCGTTCTAGCGACGCGCTACCGGCTGGTCTCGGAAATAGGTCAGGGTGCCAACGGCATCGTCTGGAGAGGGCATGACGAGCTCCTCGATCGCGCTGTGGCGATCAAAGAGCTGCGGCTCCCCGAAGACCTCTCCGAGGACGACCGGGTGGTCTTCTACCGCCGCACCCTGCGGGAGGCGCGCGCGCCCGCTCAGCTGCGCACGCACTCCATCGTCGAGGTGTACGACGTCGTCATCGAGCAGGGCCGCCCCTGGATCGTGATGGAGATGATCGAGGCGCCGAGCCTCGAACAGCTCATCGAGCGGTCGGGCCCGCTCCCGCCCGAACGCGTCGCGCACATCGGCCGCGCCCTGCTGGACGCCCTCAACACCGCGCACAAGGCCGGGATCGTGCACCGCGACCTCAAGCCGAGCAACGTGCTGCTGGACGGCGACCGGGTCGTGCTGACCGACTTCGGGCTCGCGTTCTCCTCCGGCTCGGCGAGCCTGACCAAGACGGGCCACTTCATGGGCTCGCCCGCGTACGTGGCGCCCGAGGTCGCCGCCGGGGAGAAGGCCACCCCCCGGTCGGACCTGTGGTCCCTCGGCGCGACGCTGTACGCGGCGCTGGAGGGCCGCCCCCCGTTCGAGCGCGAGAACGTGATGGCGACGCTGTCCGCGCTGGCGAACGAGTCGACCCCGTCCCCGCAGAACGCGGGCGCGCTCGCGCCCGTCATCACCGGGCTGCTGGAGAAGAACCCGACCCGCCGGCTCAGCCACGCGCGGGCCGTCGACCGGCTGGAGCGGGCCCTCGCCGGGCCGCGCTCGGGCCGCCGCCCGCCGACGCCCCGCTACCGGCTGATGGCCGTGATCGCGCTGATCGGCGCGACCGTCGCGTCCTGCGGTATCGGCGCGACCGCGCTCATCGTCGGCATGATGCGGGAGAGCCCGGGGCCCTCCCCCACCGCCACCACGTCCAGCCCCGCCGGCTCGTCGCAGGCCGCCGCCCCGCCCGGCGTCGCGTCCGCCACGCTGGTCGTGCGGGCCCGCACCGACACGTGCAAGATCTTCGTGTCGGTGCCCGGCAACGCGATGACCGTGCTCAGCGACGAGACCCTGCACAAGGGCGACGCGCGGCGCTACGACCAGCCCCGCCTGAACGCGGTGGTCTACGACGCGTCCGCCTGCGACGTGTGGGTGAACGGCGAGCAGAAGCCGCCCGGGGCGCCCGGCGAGCGCAAGAACTACACCCTGAACAAGGGATGAGCCGGGGCCGGGGGACGGCCCCCGGCCGCACGCGACCCGGGTGCGGGCGGGGAGTGAGAACGCCCACCCCGGGGAATGCGGGAGCCACCTGACAGGCTGCCATGAAGGACGGCAGAAGGTTCGAAGGGGAGGCTTCCATGTCCGAGCAGGAGTTCCGGGTCGAGCACGACTCCATGGGCGAGGTGCGGGTACCGGCGGCGGCCCGGTGGCGGGCGCAGACCCAGCGCGCGGTGGAGAACTTCCCGATCTCCGGGCGGACGCTGGAGCCGTCGCACATCGCCGCGCTCGGCCACATCAAGGCCGCGGCGGCCACGGTCAACGCCGAGCTGGGCGTGCTCGACGCGGACGTCGCCGCCGCGATCACCGAGGCGGCCCGGGAGGTCGCGGACGGCCGCTGGAACGACCAGTTCCCCATCGACGTGTTCCAGACCGGGTCCGGGACGTCGTCCAACATGAACGCCAACGAGGTCGTCGCGACGCTGGCGCAGGAGCGGCTCGGCCGCCCCGTCCATCCGAACGACCACGTGAACGCCTCCCAGTCGTCCAACGACGTGTTCCCCTCCTCGATCCACATCGCGGCGACCGGGGCCGTCCTGACCGAGCTGATCCCCGCGCTGCGGCACCTGGAGGCCGCGCTGTCGCGCAAGGCCGGCGAGTTCCGGACCGTGGTGAAGTCGGGCCGCACCCACCTGATGGACGCCACGCCCGTGACGCTCGGCCAGGAGTTCGGCGGGTACGCGTCGCAGATGCGGCACGGCGTGGAGCGGCTCGAGGCCGTCCTGCCGCGGCTCGCGGAACTCCCGCTCGGCGGGACGGCGGTCGGCACCGGCATCAACACCCCCGAGGGCTTCGCCGCGCGCGTCATCGCGGAGATCGCGCGGGTCACCGGGCTGCCGCTGACCGAGGCCCGCGACCACTTCGAGGCGCAGGGCGCGCGGGACGGCCTGGTCGAGGCGAGCGGCGCGCTGCGCACCGTCGCGGTCGGCCTCACCAAGATCGCCAACGATCTGCGCTGGATGGGGTCCGGGCCGCGCGCCGGGCTCGCCGAGATCCGGCTGCCCGACCTGCAGCCCGGGTCGTCGATCATGCCGGGGAAGGTCAACCCGGTGATCCCGGAGGCGGTGGCGCAGGTCGCCGCGCAGGTCATCGGGAACGACGCGGCGGTCGCGTTCGGCGGCGCGTCCGGCAACTTCGAGCTGAACGTGATGCTGCCGATGCTGGCCCGCAACGTGCTGGAGTCGATCACGCTGCTGGCCAACGCGTCGCGGCTGCTCGCGGACCGCTGCGTGGACGGCATCGAGGCCGACGCCGACCGGATGCGCGAGTACGCCGAGTCGTCGCCGTCGATCGTGACGCCGCTGAACCGCTACATCGGGTACGAGGAGGCGGCGAAGGTCGCCAAGCAGGCGCTCAGGGAGCGCCGGACGATCCGCGAGGTCGTGCTGGAACGCGGCTACGTCGACGACGGGAAGCTGACCGTCGAGCAGCTCGACGCGGCGCTCGACGTGCTCGGCATGACCGGCACGCCGGGCGGCTGGCGCCCCCGCTCCCGCGGCTGAGGCCGCCGGCGGAGGCCGCGCGCGTCCCAGCGGCCCGTACGGGCGCCGGGACGCGCCGAGCCGGGATCAGTACCAGCCGACCGACTGGAAGTGCGACCAGCCGCCGCAGGGCGTCTTGTAGCGGTCCTTGATGTAGCCGAGGCCCCACTTGATCTGGGTGGTGGCGTTGTTCTGCCAGTCGGGGCCGGCGCTCCCCATCTTGGAGCCGGGCAGCGCCTGCGGGATGCCGTAGGCGCCCGACGACGGGTTGGCCGCGTGGGTGTTCCAGCCGCTCTCGCGCTCCCACAGGTTCACCAGGCAGCCGAACTGGCCGTCGCCGGTGAACCCGAAGCTCGGCATGAGCTTCTTGGCGATCTCCTGCGCCTCGCCCTTCGGCACCGGGTCGCCGACCGGGCCACCACCGCCGCCGGCGGCGCCGTCCTTCTTCTTCTCCGGCGTCTTGGTCGGGATCGGGGCGCCCTTGGGCCGCAGGGCCGGGCCCTTGCCGTCGTCCTCGCGCGTCTTGCGGGACGCGCGCTCCAGGGCCAGCTCGCGCCGCTGCTGCTCCAGCACCTTCGGGTCGACCTTGGGCGCGGCGGCGTCCGCCAGCTGCCGGGTCGGCTGGACGGTCGCGGCGCCGTCGCCGGAGTCGCCGGAGCCGCCGGTGAACGCGAGCGCGGCGACCGCGCCGCCGCCGATCACCACGGCGGCACCCGCCGCGACGGCGGCGATCCGCAGGCCGGTGCGCCCGCCGGAGCCGCCGCCGTGCCCGGCGGAGCGCCCGGCGCGGGCGCGGCCCGCGGGGCTCAGCGGCTCGGCGGAGTCGAAGCCGAGAGTGTCGCCGCCGGGAGCGGCGGCGCGGGCGGAGCCGGCGACGCGCACGTCGTCCTCGTGCGGCGCGGACGCCCGCGGGGCCTGCCCCTCGAAGGACGGCTGCCCGAAGGCGGGCTGCTCGAAGGGGGGCTGCGCGGGGGACGGCTGCCCCGCGGCGGGAGACGGCGCCTCGAAGGCGGCCATAGCGTCCGCGACGGGGGCCGGGAGGTCGAAGTTCTGTCGATCGTCTCGCCTAGGGGACCCGGGACGGTCTCCGTACAAGGCGGTCCTTCCGACGGTCGCACGCGCATGGACACGCGCACGAGCTGTTTCCACCCCGGCCCGGCGGACCGCCGGGGGTGCGCGGCTCCGGGCCCGGCCGGCGCCTCGTCCGGGGCGCGTCTTTCGGGGGGCCGCGCACCGGCCTGGCACCGCTCGGGGTGCTTACGAGGAGACACAATGCCGGAGGCCGCGGGCGGCTTCGCAACCGAAACGAGACCGATGCCGCCGACGGCGCCGTTGTCAACTCCCCCGCGGCGGCCCCGAAACGCCCGGCCCGCCTGCGCGTCTCCGCTATTGACGGTGTGACTGTGACCTTAATCACAACTCTACGGTACGAGGTTTGATGATCACGTTCCGTAGGGAAGGGATACGCGTGTTCTGAGACGACGAGACCCCGGCGGCCCGCAGCGGGCCCACCGGGGTCTCCTCATGCGCGCGGCGCCCGGATCAGACGCCCACGTCGCCCAGCATGTCGGTCACCAGCTCGGCGATCGGCGACCGCTCCGACCTGGTCAGCGTCACGTGCGCGAAGAGCGGGTGGCCCTTCAAACGTTCCACCACGGCCGCGACCCCGTCGTGCCGCCCCACCCGCAGGTTGTCGCGCTGCGCCACGTCATGGGTCAGCACGACCCGCGACCCGGCGCCGATCCGCGACAGGACGGTCAGCAGCACGCCGCGCTCCAGCGACTGCGCCTCGTCCACGATCACGAACGCGTCGTGCAGCGAGCGGCCCCGGATGTGGGTGAGCGGCAGAACCTCCAGCATCCCCCGGTCGAGGACCTCGTCGATGACCTCCGGCGTCGTCACCGCCGACAGCGTGTCGTAGACGGCCTGCGCCCACGGCGACATCTTCTCGTTCTCCGAGCCCGGCAGGTAGCCGAGATCCTGGCCGCCGACCGCGTACAGCGGGCGGAACACCACGACCTTGCGGTGCCGGCGCCGCTCCATGACGGCCTCCAGGCCGGCGCACAGCGCGAGGGCCGACTTCCCGGTGCCGGCCCGCCCGCCGAGCGAGACGATGCCGACGTCCTCGTCCATCAGCAGGTCGAGCGCGATCCGCTGCTCCGCGGACCGGCCGCGCAGCCCGAACACCTCGCGGTCGCCGCGCACCAGCTTCACCGACTTGTCCGGCAGCGTGCGGCCGAGCGCGGAGCCGCGCTCCGACAGCAGCCGCAGCCCCGTGTGGCAGGGCAGGTCCCGCGCCTCCTCCAGGTCGGCGGTTCCCGAGTCGTACAGCTCCTCGACGGCGCCGGCGGTCACCTCCAGCTCGCGCATGCCGGTCCAGCCGGACTCCACGACCGCGAGCTCGGCCCGGTACTCCTCGGCGGCGAGCCCGACCGCGGACGCCTTCACCCGCATCGGCAGGTCCTTGGAGACGAGCACGACGTCCCGTCCCTCGTGCGCGAGCCACCCGGCCACCGACAGGATCCGGGTGTCGTTGTCACCGAGCCGGAACCCGTCCGGCAGGACGCTCGGGTCGGAGTGGTTCAGCTCGACCCGGAGCGTGCCGCCCTGGTCGCCGAGCGGCCCCTCGACGGACACGGCCTCGTCCAGCCGCCCGTGCCGCAGCCGCAGGTCGTCCAGCGTGCGCAGCGCCTGCCGGGCGAAGTACCCGAGCTCGGGGTGGTGGCGCTTGGCCTCCAACTCGGAGATCACGACGATGGGGAGTACGACCTCGTGCTCGGCGAACCGGGTCAGCGCCCCGGGGTCGGCGAGCAGGACGCTGGTGTCGAGGACGTACGTGCGCCGCTCCCGGTCCTGGTGGGGGGACGACCCCCCACTCCCCCCGGAAAGGCCCGGGACCTTGGTTCCGGAGGAGTTCCCGGACGTGCCGGGACGGCGCGCGGAGGATGTGGCCACTCGATCTCCCTGGGAATGGGGAACCTACGGGTGGCGCCCAGGTCCGCCCAGGGGGCGGTGGTCCGCTGGGGACGGTCAGGTACCGTAGCGCCGGTGCCGCGCGGCGTAGGAGCGCATCGCCCGGAGGAAGTCGACCTTGCGGAAGTCCGGCCAGTGGACCTCGCAGAAGTAGAACTCCGAGTGGGCGCTCTGCCAGAGCATGAAGCCGGAGAGCCGCTGCTCGCCCGAGGTGCGGATGACCAGGTCCGGGTCCGGCTGGCCGCGCGTGTAGAGATGCTCCGCGATGTGCTCCACGTCGAGGGACTCGGCGAGTTCCTCGATGCTGGTGCCCCGGCTCGCCTGCTCGATGAGCAGTGAGCGCACCGCATCAGCGATCTCACGCCTACCTCCATACCCAACGGCGACGTTCACAATCAGGCCGGGAGCGCCGGATGTGGTCTCGGCCGCGTCTTTCAGGACACGTGCCGTCTTGTCGGGCAGGAGGTCGAGGGCGCCGACGGGCTTGACGTGCCAGCCGTCGGCGGCGAGCTTGCGGACGGTGTTCTCGATGATCTCCAGCAGCGGGTCGAGCTGGTCCGCGGGGCGGTTCAGGTTGTCGGTGGACAGCAGCCACAGCGTGACGACCTCGACCCCGGCCTCGGCGCTCCACTGCAGCAGTTCGGAGATCTTCTGGGCGCCGCGCTGGTGCCCGGTGTTGACGTCGGCCAGCCCCATCGACCTGGCCCAACGCCGGTTCCCGTCCAGTATCACGCCGACGTGGCGGGGGATGACGTCGGTCGGCAGGTCGGCCTCGACGCGGCGCTCGTACAGTCGGTAGACGACGTCGCGGACGGCCCCGTACGGGCCGCTGCGGCGGATCGCGGAGACGAGCCGCCCGCCCTCGGCGGGACGGCGGCGCGCGCCCTCGCTGCGCCCGCCGCGCGGCTGCCCGCTCCGCGGATTTCCCGTACGCCGAACCCCCATCTGGGCTTCCCTCCGAGCGACCCGTCCCTGCCGGGAAGAACGCTCAATTATGGCCCGGCGGGGACAGTTCTCCCGCCGATACGGGAAAGCCGGGTGCCGCGCGGCACGTCCGGTACGGGCCGTGGCCGGTTCCGGCGCGGCCCGGCGCGGCCCGGCGGGGCCGCGCCGGTCGGGCGGTCTCAGGCCTTCGGGCCGGCGGCGCGGGCGCGCTCGACGTGCTGCAGCGCGGTGCGCAGCTCGGCGAGCCACGCGTCGGTGTTCTTGCCGACGAGCCGGACGCACCAGGCGAGCGCGTCGCTGCGGCTGCGCGCGACGCCGGCGTCCACGAGCGTGTCCAGGACGCGCCGCTCGGGCTGCCGGAGCCGGGTCATGACCGGCACCGACAGGTGGGTGAACATCTCGCGCTCGCCGTCGCACTCGACGCCCCAGGAGACCTTGTAGCCGAAGCGCTGCTCGGCCTCGCGCGCGATGCCGATGCGGCGCTCGCGGGTCTCCTCGCGGAAGCGCTGGACGTGCCCGGCGACCACGCCGGACCGCTCCGCGCCCGACACCGCGGCGGCGGCGGCCGGCAGCGGCAGCCGGCCGATGACGCTGGCCTCCTCGCGGTCGAGGACGACCTCGGGCGCGCCTTCGAACCACCCGTCCGGAAGCCGCCCGGAGAACCAGCCGCGGAGTTCTTCCACCGCTTCACTCGTACTCATGTAATCAAAATTACAGCGCATACCCGGACGGGCGCCAGCCTTCCCCTCGATTGACACGCGACCTCTTTTGAGAGTTACTTTCATTTCATAGTTCGACTCATTTGGAGGTTGCTCTCATGTCCGTGGGGTACGCCCGGCGCTGGATCGGGCTGTCGGCCCTGGCGCTGAGCATGCTGGCGCTCGGCTTCGACCTGACGATCCTCAACGTGGCGCTGACGACGCTGTCGGAGGAGCTGGACGCGAGCACCAGCGAGCTGCAGTGGATCGTCGACTCCTACCTGCTCGTCTTCGCGGCCGTGCTGCTCCCCGCGGGGCTGCTCGGCGACCGGCTCGGCCGCAAGCGGCTGCTGCTGGCCGGCCTCGCCGTCTTCGGCGCCGCCTCGCTCGCCGGGGCGTTCGCGGGCGGCACCGGCGGCGTCATCGCCGCCCGCGCGTTCATGGGGCTCGGCGCGGCGGTCGTCCTGCCGCTGTCCATGTCGATGCTTCCGGCGATCTTCCCGCCGGAGGAGCGCACCCGGGCCGTCGCGATCTGGGCGGCCGCGAACGCGGTCGGGCTGCCGCTCGGCCCGCTGCTCGGCGGCTGGCTGCTGGAGCACTACTGGTGGGGCTCGATCTTCCTGATCAACGTCCCGGTGGTGGCGGCCGGCGGCCTCGCGGTCGCCTTCCTGCTGCCCGAGACCCGGGACCCGGCGGCGCCGCGCGTCGACCTCCCCGGCGCACTGCTGTCGATGGGCGGGCTCGTGGCGCTGGTGTACGGCGTCATCGAGGCGCCCGTCCGCGGCTGGGGCGACCCGGTGTCGGTCGCCGCGTTCGCCCTCGCCGCCCTCCTGCTCACCGGCTTCGTGGCCTGGGAGCGGCGCGCCGCGCAGCCGATGCTGAACCTGCGGCTGTTCCGCGACCGCGCGTTCGTGTGGGCGATGGTCGCCGCCGTCACCGCGAACCTGCTGCTCGGCGGGCTCCTGTTCGTCCTGCCGCAGTACCTGGAGGCCGTCCAGGGCAGCGACGTCTTCGAGACCGGGCTGAAGATCGTCCCGATGCTGGCGGGGCTGCTGGCCGGCGCGGTCGCCACCGACCGCGCGGCGGCCCGCACCGGACACAAGCCGATCATGGTCGCGGGCCTGCTGGTGCTGGCCGCCGGGCTCGGCTGGGCCGCGTTCACCGAGGCCGGCGACGGCTACGGCACCACCGTCCCGTGGCTCGTCGTCATCGGGCTCGGCTCCGGCCTCACCCTCATCCCGGCGATGGACGCGGTCCTCGCCGCCCTCCCCGCCGAGGAGGCCGGACGCGGCTCCGGGCTCGTCCAGACGCTCCGCCAGACCGGCGGGACGCTCGGCGTCGCCGGCCTCGGCAGCCTGCTGGCCGCCGTCTACCGCGACCATGTCGGCACCGGCCACCTGCCCGCCGACGCGGCCGCCGCCGCCCGCGACTCCATCGGCGGCGCCGTCCGCGTCGCGGGCCGCCTCGACGACGGGGCGCTGCTCGCGTCCGCGCGCGACGCCTACGTCCAGGGCATGGACGCCGTGTTCGCCGCGTGCGGCGCCGGCTCCCTCGTCGCGGCCGTCCTGCTGTGGCTGTTCATGCCGCGCCGTGGACGGGAGGATGCGGCCCCCGCCGCCGATGCCCGACAATCGGACCATGAGCCCGTCGTCCCCTGAGCACGCGATCGACCGCATGGAGGACCGGCTGGCCCGGCTGCCGCTGCGGGAGCGCAAGAAGCTGCGGACCCGGAGGGCGATCCAGGACCACGCCCTCCGGATGTTCGCCGAGCAGGGGTACGACGAGACGACGGTCGAGCAGATCGCGGCGGCGGCGGAGATCTCGCCGAGCACGTTCTTCCGCTACTTCCCCACCAAGGAAGACGTCGTGGTCACCGACGTGTACGACCCGATCATGGCGGAGGTCCTGCGCGACCAGCCGCCCGAGATGCCGCCGGTCGAGGCGCTGCGCGCCATGCTCCGGGAGATCCTGCCGCAGCTGTACGAGAGCGACCTGGAAGCCCTGAAGACCCGGCTGCGGCTCACCGCCGACGTCCCCTCCCTCCGCGGCCGCACGTTCGAGTCGATGCGGGCGACGTTCGAGATCCTCAGCGAAGTCTTCGCCGAACGGACCGGCCGCGCCGCCGACGACCCGGAGGTGGAGGCGTTCGGCTGGGCGGTCCTCGGCGTCCTCCAAGCCGCCCTGTACCGCCTGATCGACGGCAAGACCACCTACGAGGACCTCCCGGCCCAGATAGACCACAACCTCGAGTTCCTAGCCCAAGGCTGCCCGTTGTAATTCAGAGGCACCCCAAGAAGCCAGGAGTCCGGCCCCCGGCCACGGGCAGGCACGCGGAGCGAGCTCTGCGAGCGCAGCGGGCCTGCCCGCCGGTCGGCGGGCTGTTTCACGAGACGCGCCAGCGGATCGGGAAACGGCCCGCCGACCGTGACGGGGGTTCCAGGGGGTCGCCCCCCTGGGCCAACACAGCCGCCCCCCTGGGCGAACTCAGCCGCCTATCGCTCCGGCTACTTTTGCGGCGGTTTGGGGGTTGACCCTCACCGCGCCGCGCATGTTGCGGGTGTAGACGTTCTGGACCTGGACGACGGTGCCGCGGCGCGGGGCGGCGATCATCTTGCCGTTGCCCAGGTAGAGGGCGATGTGCGAGATGTAGCCGGGGGCCGTCGGGTCGTTCGCCCAGATGAGCATGTCGCCGGGCTGCGCCTTGCTGTAGGGGATCACCCAGCCGGCGCGGGCCTGGTCGGCGGCGACGCGCGGGAGGCGGATGCCCGCCTTGGCGAAGGCGTACTGCATCAGGCCGGAGCAGTCGTAGCCGCCCTCGGCCTCGGACTCGCCGCCCCACACGTACGGCCAGCCGAGCCGGGTGTAGGCGGCCTTGATCACCGTCTGGACCTGCTGGGCGGTCATGACGCGGCCGTTGGCGGTGGGGACGTCGCCGGCCTTCGGGAAGTCGATCTCCGGGTTGACGGCGACGGCCTTGGCCTGCTTCGGCAGGTGCTTGCGCAGCTTCTTGATGAACGTCTTCGGCTGGCTCTTCGGGACGCTGATCAGCATCGCGTTGCCGCTCGGCATGCCGAGGGCCTGCGCGGTGGTGTGCGAGATGACCGCGTCGACGTCGCTGATGCCCATGGTGGCGTAGGCGCCGACGCGCAGCTGCGACTGGCTGCGGGTGCCGCCGACCGGGACCTGGCTGCCGAGCTTGACGCCGCCGTCGCTGCCCATCGTGAAGGAGATCGCGACGTCGCCGGACGCCAGGTTGCGCCAGAGGGCGTCCGACTTCGCGGTCGGCTTCGGCGTGTAGTTGCGGAACGTGGACGGGTTCACGCCCATCAGCCCGACCCGCTTGCCCGCGACCATGCCCTGCACGGCGTCCACGACCTCGACGCCCTGCACGCCCTTGGCGCCGCGGACCTTGCGGACGAAGTCGTCCGGCAGGGTCGTCGGGGCCGCCACGAGCACGTGCGGGGTGAGCCGCCTGCCGAGCGGCGCGACCGCCGTGGGCGACAGGGTGGTGCTGCCGGACGCGGCCACGTAGCGGGCGCGCTTCTCCTCGGTCCGGCTTGCCTGCGCCGGGGGCCCGTCGTCGTGCGCGACGAGGACGGCCACGTTCGCGGCGAGGGTCGTCAGCACCGAAACGCCGATGATCGTCGGTAGGACCCGGCGGTTCGGCTTGCGCACTGCCACACTCCTCGAGGTCGCCCTGCCGGCTCCGCCGGCCCCGGGACACGACTATGGATCAGCCTGTCGGCCACCGTCCAGATACCCGGCCCGCCGCCTCGGCATCCTCGCCCGTCATGCCGCATCGGGTCAGTTCCGTCCCGGCTACTCAGTGGTAACACCAAGCGGGCACGAGATCAAGGTCACAGTGCCACAAAGTGGACCATCAGTCCAATTGCCCGCGGAGTTCGCGGGTCAGGTCGGCGCGCGTCGTCACGGGCAGGCGGCACACGAAACCGCGGCACACGTACGCCGACGGCACCCCGTCCACCAGGCCGCGTCCCTCCAGGAGCGGGACGCCCTCCGCGTCCGGCGGGCCGACGCTGACCACCGCGCCGGGCGCGACCGCCATCAGGGCCGTGCGGTGCAGCTCCCGAGTGCGCTCGTCGGCCGGGTCGCCGATCACCGCGATCTCCACCGGGCCGGTCGCGCGCGCCTCGGCCACGGCCAGGCCCCAGCCCGCGAACCGCGCGTGCTCGGCGGCGAGCGTCGTGGCGGGGGCCAGCGCGGCCTCGGCGGCCTGCCGGTGCCAGTCCGACCCGGTGAGCGCGGCGAAGGACAGCAGTGCGCCCGCCGCCGCGAACTGGCCGGACGGCGTCGCGTTGTCGGTCGGGTCCTGCGGGCGGCGGAACAGCCGCTCCGCGTCGTCGGCCGTGTCGTAGAAGCCGCCGGAGCCGTCCGCGAACCGTTCGAGGACGGTGTTCAGCAGCTCGCCCGCCATCCGCACGTGGTGCGGGTCGCCGGTGACGCCGTGCAGGGCGATCAGGCCCTCCGCCACGTCGGCGTAGTCCTCCAGGACGCCGGAGTTGGCGCCCGCGACCCCGTCCTTGGACGTGCGCGTCAGGCGTCCGTCGCGCTCGTGGACGTCCATCAGGAGGCGCGCCACCTCTTCGGCCGCCCGGACGAGGTCGGGACGGTCGAACAGCGCGCCGCACTCGGCCAGCGCGGCGATGGCGAGGCCGTTCCAGGCGGCCACGACCTTGTCGTCCCGCGCGGGAGGGATCCTGTGCGCGCGCGCCGCCAGCAGGGTCGTTCGGATGCGCTCGTAACGGTCGGCGTCTTCCGGGTCGGTCAGGAGTTGGAGCACCGACGTGCCGTGCTCGAACGTGCCCGTGACGTTGAAGAGGCGCTCGGCGAACGCGCCGTCCTCGTCGCCCAGCACCTCGTGGAGCTGCGCCGGCGTCCAGACGTAGTACTTGCCCTCGACGCCCTCGCTGTCGGCGTCGAGTGCTGAGGCGAGACCGCCTTCGGTGGTTCGCAGGTCGCGGAGCATCCAGTCGCACGTCTCCAGCGCGACGCGCCGCGCGAACGGCGTCCCGGTGAGCCGCCACCAGTGCGCGTAGACGCGCGCCAGGAGCGCGTTGTCGTAGAGCATCTTCTCGAAGTGGGGGACGACCCAGCCCGCGTCCACCGAGTACCGCGCGAAGCCGCCGCCGAGCTGGTCGTACATGCCGCCCCTGGCCATCGCCTCCAGGGTGTGCGACGCCATCTCGATCGCCCGCTCGTCGCCCGTGCGCGCGTGGTGGCGCAGCAGGAACTCCAGTGCCATCGACGGCGGGAACTTCGGCGCGCCGCCGAACCCGCCGCGCTCGGGGTCGTAGGCGGTGTCGAGCGCCGCCACCGCCCGGGCGAGCGCCTCCTCGCCGGGCGCCTCGTCGCCGGCCAGGCCCGACCCGCGCGAGGTGAGCGCCGCGACGACCTGCTGCCCCTGCCCGGCCACCTCGTCCCGCTGCTCCGTCCACGCCTTGTGGACGGCCTGCAGCAGCGCCCGGAACTGCGCGCGCGGGAAGTAGGTGCCGCAGTAGAACGGATGCCCCTCCGGGGTCATGAACACCGTCATCGGCCACCCGCCCTGGCCGGTCATGGCCTGGGTCGCCTCCATGTAGACGGCGTCGATGTCCGGCCGCTCCTCGCGGTCCACCTTGATGTTCACGAACAGCTCGTTCATGACCCGGGCGACCTCGTCGTCCTCGAAGGACTGATGAGCCATGACGTGGCACCAGTGGCACGCGGCGTACCCGACGGACAGCAGGACGGGGACGTCGCGGCGGCGCGCCTCGGCGAACGCCTCGTCGGTCCACTCCCACCAGTCCACCGGGTTCCCGGCGTGCTGGAGCAGGTACGGGCTTGTCGCGTCCTTGAGCCGGTTCATGCCCCCGATCCTGCCCGATCCGGCCTGCGCCTCACCCCCCGCCTACGCGGACAGATCGGCCAGGGCGGACTCGATGGCGCGGTGGAAGGTGGGGTAGGCGTAGATCATGTCGCGCAGGACGGCCGTGGGCGTCTCGGTGTGCACGGCGACGGCGAGGAAGCCGAGGACCTCGCCGCCGGCCGGGCCCGCGGCGGTGGCGCCGACCAGGGTGCCCCACTCGGGGTTCTCGACGAGCTTGACGAAGCCGTCGTTGCCGGCCTTCTGGATCCACCCGCGCGTCGAGTCGGGGATTTGCGCCGTGCCGGTGCGGACGGGCAGGTTCTGGTCGCGGGCCTGGGCCTCGGTGAGGCCGACCGAGCCGATCTCGGGGTCGGTGAAGGTGACGCGGGGCACGGCGCGGTAGGCGGCGGGCGGGCCCTCCTCGCCGAGGATGTCGCGGACGGCGATCGCGCCCTGGTACATGGAGACGTGCGTGAACGCGCCCATGCCAGTGATGTCGCCGATCGCCCACACGCCGTCTGCGGCGCGCATGTGGCCGTCCACGGAGAGCCGGCGGGCGTCCTCGTCCAGGCCGACGTGCGCGAGGCCGAGGCCCTTCAGGTTGGGGCGGCGGCCGGTCGCGACGAGGAGGCGTTCGGCGGGCAGGGCCTCGTCGCCGAGGCGCATCGTGAACTCGGTGCCGTCGTGGCCGACGCCGGTGACGTCCACGCCGGTGCGGACGCCGATGCCCTCGCGCTCGAAGACGTCCCGGATCAGGGCGCTCGACTCCGGTTCCTCGTTGAGCAGGAGCCGGTCGGCCGCCTCCACGACGGTGACGCGGGTGCCGAACCGGGAGAAGACCTGCGCCATCTCCGCGCCGACGACACCGCCGCCGAGGACGATCAGCGACGCGGGGACCTCGGTCGCCTGGACGGCCTCCCGGTTCGTCCAGAACGGCGTGTCCGCGAGGCCGTCGATGGGCGGGGCGGCCGGGGCCGTGCCGGTGTTGAGCAGGATGCCCCGGCGCGCGCGGAACACCTGGTCGTTCACCGTGACCTCGCCCGGCGCGGTGATGCGGCCCTCACCGCGCACCAACCGCACGCCCATGCCGGTGAGGCGGTCGGCGGCGGCCTTGTCGTCCCACGAGTCGGTCGCCTCGTCGCGGATGCGGGCGGCCACCGGACCCCAGTCGGGGGCGACGGTCGACTCCCCCGCCATCCCGGGGACGCGGCGGGCCTCTTCGAGCAGCCCTGCGGCGCGCACCATCATCTTGGTCGGGACGCAGGCGTAGTACGGGCATTCGCCGCCGACCAGGCGGGACTCCACGGCGGCGACGGACAGGCCCGCCTCCGCCAGCCGCCCGGCCGCGTCCTCTCCCCCGGGGCCCAGCCCGATCACCACGACATCGACTTCGTCAGCCATGCCGTGGTTACTGCCCCTGATCCCGTCCTGTTAGGCGGCGCGGCGGCAGCGGGATCCGGTCCAGGTCGTGGACCAGGGTGATGGCGCCGCCGAAGTGGGCGGACGCCTCGTCGGTGAAGCGGTGCTCGTCCTCGGCGCGGTACCGCTCGGAGAAGTGGGTGAGGACGAGGTGCCGGACGCCCGCCTCCGCCGCGACCGCCCCCGCCTGCGCCGACGTCAGGTGCCCGTACTCGGCCGCCAGCGCGGCGTCCTCGTGCAGGAACGTCGATTCGATGACGAGCATGTCCGCGCCGTCCGCCAGTTCCCGGACGCCGTCGCAGAGCCGGGTGTCCATGACGAACGCGACCTTCTGCCCGGGACGGGGCACGCTGCACTCGTCGAGGGTCACCGTGCGGCCGTCCGGCGCGGTGACGCGGCCGTCCTCCTGGAGCCGCCGGATCAGCGGCCCCCGGACGCCCCGCGCCGCCAGCTCGCCGGGCAGCATGGTGCGGCCGTCCGGCTCCTCCAGCCGGTACCCGTACGCCTCGACCGGGTGCGACAGCCGCCGCGCGGTCAGCGTGAACGGGGCGTCGCCGGTGTCGAGCCGCATCCGCTCGCCGGAGACGGGCCGCTCGCGGATGACGTCGGTGTCGCGGAAGACGGCGGCGTGCCGCAGCCGCTCCCAGTACGGGGCGCCGCTCGCCGGGAACGCCGCGTCCACCGGGTGCTCGACGCCGTCGCGGGCGATGCGCTGGACGACGCCGGGCACGCCGAGGCAGTGGTCGCCGTGGAAGTGCGTCACGCAGATCCAGGTCACGTCGTTCGCGGCGACCCCGGCGCGCGACATCTGCCGCTGCGTCCCCTCGCCGGGGTCGAACAGCACGCCGTGGCCGTCCCAGCGCAGCAGGTACCCGTTGTGGTTGCGGTTCTTGGTGGGCACCGCGCTGGCGGACCCGAGGACGATCAACTCGCGCACCGACATGCCCCCATGGTGCCGGGTGCGGGAGCCGTGCAAGCGCTTGGTTATTCTGTGCGCGATACACGCGACCCAGGGAGGGCCCGTTGGCCGGCAAGCGCGACAAGATCAAGATGACGCCGGAGGAGGTGGCGTCCTACCTCGCGGACAACTTCAAGGTCCAGGTCGCCACCGTGGGCAAGGACGGCGAGCCGCACCTCGTCACGATGTTCTACACGCTGCTCGACGGCAAGATCGCCTTCACCACGTACAAGGCGTCGCAGAAGGTGCTGAACCTGCGCCGCGACCCGACCATGACGTGCCTGGTCGAGGACGGCGTCGAGTACAACGAGCTGCGCGGCGTCGCGCTCTACGGGCGCGGCCTCGTCATCGAGGACCCCAAGCCGCGCAGCAAGGTCGGCATGGTCGTCGGCTCGCGGATGGCTGGGCTGCCCGTCCCGGAGATCGGCGAGCCCGTCGACCCGGTGATCGCCGAGGGCATCGAGCAGGCGCTGGCCAAGCGCGTCCTGATCGTCATGGAACCCGACCGCGTCGTCAGCTGGGACCACCGCAAGGTGTAGGCGCTAGGGGGCGCCGTCCTCCAGGGCCAGCACGGCGGCGCGGCCGAGCGCGGCGCCCTCGGCCGCGTGGTCGCCGCGCTCGCGGGCGGCGTCGGCGATGTGCACGAACATGCCGGCCTGCTCGCCGACCTCGCCCCGCCGCCGCACGATGTCCAGCGCCTGGCCGAAGAAGTTGATCGCCGCGACGGGCCGGTGCGCGCGCAGGTAGGCGTCGCCGAGCGCGGCGAGCACGCGTGCGCGTTCGGCCTCGTCCTCGGCCTCGGTCAGCCGCTCCCCGAGCACCTCGGCGGCCTCCGACCAGCGCTCGCGGTCGAGCAGGGCGGCGCCGAGGCCGCCGGGCTCCGCCGCGCCGCCCGCCTGGACGAGGGAGTGGTCGAGGAGGCGGCGCAGCGCGGCGTTGCGGCCGTCCTCGGTCTCCTCGTGCTCGGCCCGCTCCCGCGCGAAGCCGAGGACGGGGCCGGGCAGCCGGAACCGGTCACCGGACGCGGCGACGAGGCCGTGCGCGGCCAGCGTCTCCAGCAGCCCGCGCGCCTGGCTCTCCGGCATGTCGGCGAGGGCGGCGGCCGCCGCCGGGCCGATGTCGTCGCCGGGCGGCAGGCTCAGCAGCCTGAGCAGCCGGGCCGCCGCCGGAGCGAGTTCCCGGTAGGCGTCCTCGAAGTTCGCGCGCACGTCGAGGGTCCTCCCCGGCCGCGACCGGATCGAACCGGGGAGGCGGCGCCGCGCTCGGGCGCGGCGCCCGCCGCCCGCTCAGGCGTCGTCGTCGGCGGCGGACTTCGCCGCCGGCGCGCTGTCGGCCGCCTGCGCGCGTTCCCACGCCTGCTGCTTCAGGTCGGCCTCGCTGGGCGCCTGGATCTTCTTCATCTGCCTGCCCATCGAGCGGATCAGGAAGACCGTCGCGGCCACCAGGGCGAGGAACACCACGAAGCCGAGGACGCCGGGACTGACCGTGTCATCGTTCAGCGGCATGGCGTAGAGGGGAGGCATTACAGACACACCTTCTCCCGGATGCCGGCGAACAGGTCGTCCTCCGGCACCTCGGTGTCGACGAGGGACCTGGCCAAATGGTAGTCCTCGGTCGGCCATGCCTCGCGCTGGACGTCCATCGGGACGACGAACCAGAACCCGTTGGGGTCGATCTGGGTGGCGTGGGCGAGCAGGGCGCGGTCCCGCGTCTCGAAGTAGTCGGCGCACTCGACGCGCGTGGTCACCTCCCACGTGGCGCGGGTGTCGTCGCCGTCCTCGAAGCGCTTCATCCAGTCGCCGTAGGGCGACTCCAGGCCGGCGTCCTCCATCGCCGTGTGCAGGGCGAGGATGCGCTCCTTGCTGAAGGTCATGTGGTAGTAGAGCTTGAGCGGCTGCCAGGGCTCGCCCGCGCCGGGGTAACGCTCCGGGTCGCCGGCGGCCTCGAACGCCTCCACCGACACCTCGTGGCACTTCACGTGGTCGGGGTGGGGGTAGCCGCCCTTCTCGTCGTAGGTGAGGATCACGTGCGGGCGGAAGTCGCGGACGGCGCGCACCAGCGGCTCGGCGGCGGTCTCCAGCGGCTCCAGCGCGAAGCAGCCTTCCGGGAGCGGCGGCAGCGGGTCGCCTTCCGGGAAGCCGGAGTCGACGAAGCCGAGCCAGCGCTGCTCCACCCCGAGGATCTCGCGGGCCCGCGCCATCTCCGCCTCGCGGACCTTGCCGATGTCGGCCTTGACCTCCGGCCGGTCCATCGCCGGGTTCAGGATGTCGCCGCGCTCACCGCCCGTGCAGGTGACGACCAGCACCTCGACGCCCTCGGCGACGTACCGCGCCATCGTGGCCGCGCCCTTGCTGGACTCGTCGTCGGGGTGGGCGTGCACCGCCATGAGGCGCAGCGGCTCGTCGCCGCCGCAGGGCCGGTCGAGCGTCGTACCGTCGATGACCTCGGACACGTGGGGATCTCCCTCTCCGGACTCTTGGCGGCCCCCGGTTCGAGGCATGCGCCAGCACAGACGAGAATTGTCCCTGACAACGTCCGCACACCGCACGGAGATTCCCCGCCATGACGACGAGCGTGTCGAAACCCGCGGCCCCGGCCGAGCCCCGGCGCGGCCGCGCCGGAATGGTGGTCGCCGGGCTCCTGGCGGCGCTGATGGCGGTGGGCATCGGGGTTCTCGCGATGCACTCGGGGCAGACTCCGGGGATCGTCCCGCAGACCGTCTCCTACGACATCACCGACACCTCGGTGAAGATCAACTACACGGTGGCCAAGGGGAAGGGCGACGCGGTCCGCTGCACGGTCGACGCCTACGACACCGACTTCGCGATCCTGGCGGAGACGACGGTCTCCGCCCCGGCCGGGAAGTCCGGCGTCTCGGGGACGGAGACGCTGACGACGCCGCGGCGGGCCACCGGCGCCCGGATCCACGACTGCGTCAAGGAATGACCCGGCCGGGCCCGGCGGACGCCCGGCCGGCCGCCCGGCGCGCCGGGTGAGCGGCGAACCGCGATTGGCGGATTGCGGACGCCGAGTTCAGGGAACCTTTACCCGCACACACCGGATAGGCTAGAGGTTTCACCCGGCCGCACTTCATGTAGATGTGACACCCACCCGCTGTGGGCGGGTGAGGATCGCAACATGTGGATGAGGAGTACCCGTGACCGAGACCCGCGCTGACAACGTCACCTGGCTCACCCAGGAGGCGTACGACCGGCTCAAGAACGAGCTGGACCACCTGTCGGGCCCGGGCCGCATCGAGATCGCTCAGAAGATCGAGGCGGCGCGGGAGGAGGGGGACCTGCGCGAGAACGGCGGCTACCACGCGGCCAAGGAGGAACAGGGCAAGATCGAGGGCCGTATCCTCCAGCTCCAGAGCATCCTGGAGAACGCGCGCGTCGGCGAGGCCCCGCGCACGGAGGGCGTCGTCGGTCCCGGCATGACCGTCACGATCTCCTTCGAGGGGGACGACGAGGAGGTCACGTTCCTGCTCGCCTCCCGCGAGGAGGTCGGCGCCCCGATCGACGTCTACTCGCCCAAGTCGCCCCTCGGCGCCGCCATCGACGGCAAGAAGGTCGGCGAGAAGGCCAGCTACACCCTGCCCAACGGGCGCTCCATGAGCGTCGAGATCCTCGACGCGACGCCGTACGGGGGCGCGTAGCCCCCCGGCCGGGCCACTGCGGAGGTGAGAGCCGCCGGACGGAGCGATCCGCCCGGCGGTTTTTCGTTGCGCTAGCCCCGCTGCGCGGCGGCCGCCTTGACCAGCGGGAGGGTCCGGTAGGGGATCTGGGTGGCCAGGGAGATGACCGAGGAGGCGCGCTCCACGCCCGCGACGTCCACGATGACGTCGATGACGCGCTGCAGGTCGGTGTTGCTGCGGGCGACGATGCGGCACAGCATGTCGCCGGGGCCGGTGATGGTGTGCGCCTCGATCACCTCGGGGACCTGCGCGAGCCGGGCGGCCACCGGGTCGTGCCCGCCCGCCTGCCGCAGCTGCAGGGTGACGAACGCGGTCACCCCGTAGCCGAGCGCCGCCGGGTCGATCTCCGGGCCGAACCCCGCCACGACGCCGTCCCGGGCCAGCCGGTCCAGCCGCGCCTGGACGGTGCCGCGCGCGACGCCGAGCCGTCGGGACGCCTCCAGGACGCCGACGCGCGGCTCGGCGGTGAACATCTCGATCAGGCGGGCGTCCAGCTCGTCGATCGCCACCGCGCCTCCCGTCGTCCGTGACCGTGGTCACCCTGCACAGAATTACCGGCCACTTCGGGGGGTCACTATACAGATTGTCCAGTGATTCGCACCACTCTTGCGCACCTTGTAGTCGTATGCCGAGATTAGTGGGCATGGATGAGTTTCCGGTCAAGGGTATGGACGCCGTCGTCTTCGCCGTCGGCAACGCCAAACAGGCCGCCCACTACTACTCGACCGCGTTCGGGATGCGCCGGGTCGCCTACCGCGGCCCGGAGAACGGCAGCCCCGACGAGGCGGTGCACGTGCTGGAGTCCGGCAGCGCCCGGTTCGTGTTCCGCGGCCCGGTGAAGGCGGGCACGGAGATCGGCCGGCACATCGCCGCGCACGGCGACGGGATCGTCGACCTCGCGATCGAGGTGCCCGACGTCGAGCACGCCTACCGGCACGCGCTCGCCAAGGGCGCCACCGGGCTGGAGGAGCCGCACGTCCTCGCGGACGAGCACGGCAAGGTGACGATCGCGGCGATCGCCACGTACGGCGAGACCCGGCACTCGCTGGTCGACCGCTCCAACTACACCGGCCCCTACCTGCCCGGGTTCGCCGCCGCCGACCCGATCGTCGCGCCGCCGGAGAAGCGCTTCTTCCAGGCCGTCGACCACTGCGTCGGCAACGTCGAGCGCATGGACGAGTGGGCCGACTACTACCACCGCGTCATGGGCTTCACCGACATGGCCGAGTTCGTCGGCGACGACATCGCGACCGAGTACTCGGCGCTGATGTCCAAGGTCGTCGCGGACGGCAGCCGCAAGGTGAAGTTCCCGCTGAACGAGCCGGCGGAGAGCAAGCGCAAGTCGCAGATCGACGAGTACCTGGAGTTCTACGGAGGGCCGGGCGTGCAGCACATCGCGCTCGCCACCAACGACATCCTCGCGTCGGTCGACCGGATGCGCGCCGCCGGCGTGGAGTTCCTGGAGAGCCCGGACTCCTACTACGAGGACCCCGCGCTGCGCGAGCGGATCGGCGAGGTGCGGGTGCCGATCGAGGAGCTGCAGAAGCGCCGCATCCTGGTGGACAGGGACGAGGACGGCTACCTGCTGCAGATCTTCACCAAGCCCGTCCAGGACCGTCCGACCGTCTTCTTCGAGCTGATCGAGCGGCACGGCTCGCTCGGGTTCGGCAAGGGCAACTTCAAGGCCCTGTTCGAGGCGATCGAGCGGGAGCAGGAGCGCCGCGGCAACCTGTGAGGCCCGCTCCGGACTCTGGGGGTCCGGGCCGGTTCCGCCCGCTCCGGGAGAGCGGACGGGGCCGGCCCGGGCTTTCCGGTGTCCTGGACGTGACCACCAGCAGGCACACTGTGGGGCCATGAGCGAACCACCACAGAACCCCCGGCCCCCGGACGAGGAGACACCCGCGCAGGGCGCACCGGACGCGCAGGCTCCGGAAGCGCCCCCGTCCCCCGAGCGTCCGCCGCCCTACCAGGGCACGTACGGCACCCAGCCCGGCGCGGCCCCGCCTCCCCCGGCGGGCGGCTTCGCACCGCCCGGCGGCGCGCCCCGCACCCGGCTACGGCCCGCCCCAGCCCGGCTACGGCCAGGGCGTGCCCGGCGGGCCGCTGCCGCAGGCGCCGCCCCTGCCCGGCTACGGCGTCCCCGGCGGCCCCCAGGAGCAGCTCGCCGGACGCCTCGCGCGGCTCGGCGCGGGGATCCTGGACAGCATCCTGCTCGGCATCCTCGCGATGCCCGCCGCCCTGGCCGCCATCCGCTGGGACAAGATGCAGGAGTCCATCGACTCCGGCGAGCCGATCACGAACCCGATGGACCTCTACAACATCCCGGTGCTGCTGGCCGGGTACGCGGTCGTCTTCGTGGTGGGCTTCGCGTACTACACCGTCCTGCACGTGAAGTGGGGCCAGACGCTCGGCAAGAAGGCGTTCGGCATCAGGGTCGTGCAGGCGTCCGACCGCTCCGCGATCACCTGGGGCCAGGCGTTCGCCCGGCAGGGCTTCGTCTACGCCATCGCGATCGTCACGCTGGTGCTCAACTTCCTGACGCCGGCGGCGGGCATCCTCGGCCTCGTCGGCCTGCTCGACAACGCCTGGATCCTGTGGGACGAGCGGCGGCAGGCCGTGCACGACAAGGTCGCCGGGACGATGGTCACGAAGGCGACGCCGTGGACGCCGAACCCGTACGCGCGGCCGCCCGGCAAGTTTTGATCATCTGAAGGTGAACGTTTCGGGCGCTCCCGGACGCGACGATGTTTGGACGGCGGTCGCGTGGCCACGCTGACGACATGACGCAACCGCCGAGAGACCCCGCGTCCGGGGGAGAGCCGGAGGACGACCGGCCGCAGGGGCACGAGGAGCCCGGACGGCCGGGACCGTACGAAGGGGGTCCCTACGGCGGCCTCCCGCGGTACGGCGAGCAGCCCCCGGAGGGGCAGCGACCGTACGGAGAGCAGCAGGGCCAGGGAGAGCAGCCGGGCTGGGAGCAGCCGGGCTACGGCCAGCAGCAGGGCTATGGCCAGCAGGGTTACGGCCAACAGGGCTACGGGCAGCAGGGTTACGGCCAACAACAGGGCTACGGGCAGCAGGGCCAGCCGGGCCGGCAGCCCTACGGCGAGCAGCAGCAGTACGGGCAGCAGCCCTATGGCCAGCCGTCCTACGGGCAGCAGCCCTACGGGGGCCAGGCCGGGTACGGGAGCGTGCCGGGGTACGGCGGGGGCGGCTACGGGGCCCCGGCCGAGCTGGCGAGCCGGTGGGCGCGGCTCGGCGCCGGCATCCTCGACCTCATCATCATCGGGATCGTGGCGGGGCTCGTCTCCATCCCGTTCATCGACTGGGACCGCGTCGTCGACCCCGAGCCCGGCTCGTCCTTCTACAACGGCGCCCAGGTCGGGACGAACGCCGTCAGCGTCGTGCTCGCGTTCCTCTACTTCTGGCTGATGCACGCCAAGTGGGGGCAGACGCTCGGCAAGATGCTGCTGCGGATCCGCGTCGTCCGCGCCGACGACGGGCAGGCGATCACCACCGGCCAGGCCGTCGGGCGCTCGGCGTTCTACAGCGTGCTCGGCGGCATCTGCGGCTGCATCGGCCTCATCGACATCCTGTGGATCCTGTTCGACCAGCGCAAGCAGGCGCTGCACTGCAAGGTGGCGCAGACCGTCGTCGTCAAGGCCGAACCGCACGCGCCCAACCCCTACGACTTCCGCTGACCGGGGTCCGGGGCGGGCGTCCGAGTTGCCCGGCGGGCTTCGCTACGGGCAGGCTGGGCGCGTGCATACGGCCGGAAACTCCCCCAGTCCCCGCCCTCACGGGTCGCGGGCCGTCCGCGGCGCCGCGGGACTGGCCGCCCTCGCCGTCGCGGCGTCGCTGACCGCAGCCTGCCAGGGCTCCCTCGGCGGCGACGACCCCGGCGGGCCGGGCGGTTCGCCGACGGGCGCGGTGACCGGGCCGGCGGGCCCGACGACCGCGGGCGACGCCTACGTGCCGGGCGACGGCAACGGCGGGTACGACGTCAAGCACTACGGGCTGAAGCTCACCATCACCCCGGACGGGCCGAAGCAGCTCGCCGGCACCGCGACGATCACCGCGACCGCGACCGAGCGCCTCGCCCGCTTCAACCTCGACCTCACCGGCCTGGACGTCGCGTCCATCAAGGTGAACGGGGCGGCCGCGCGGCACCAGCGCGGCGGCGAGGAGCTGGAGATCACCCCGGCGAAGCCGCTGGCGAAGGGCGCGGAGTTCACCGCGGTCGTCGAGTACTCGGGCACCCCGGAGCCGACGAACGACCCGGTGCTCGGCACCTACGGCTGGATCCGCACCCGGGACGGCGTGTTCGTGGCGTGCCAGCCGAGCGGCGCGCACACCTGGTTCCCGAGCAACGACCATCCGAGCGACAAGGCCACCTTCGACTTCGAGATCACGGTGCCGCAGGGGCTGACGGCGATCGCCAACGGCGAGCCCGAGTCGCCGGTCACCGGCACGGACGGGACGCCCGGTGCGCCGGGTGCCCCCACGGCGCCCGGCGTGCCGCCGGGCGGCGGCCCCGGCTCGGGCGGCCCCGGCGACGGCGGTCCGGGGATCGACCCGGTCGCCTGGCACGGCACGGCCAAGCGCGCGATGACGACGTCGAAGTGGCGCGTGAACAAGCCGATGGCCACCTACCTCGCGACCGTGGACGTCGGCCGGTTCGCGGTGCGGACGGGCAAGACGCCGAGCGGGATCCCGGTCATCACCGCGGTCGACCCGACGCTGCCCGGCGTCAGCATCGACCAGTTCCACAAGCTGAACGGCGACATCACCGAGGAGTGGTCGAGGCTCTTCGGCCCCTACCCGTTCTCCTCCACCGGCGGCCTGATCGACAACGCCGAGGTCGGCTTCGCGCTGGAGACGCAGACCCGCCCGGTGTACGGGGCGTTCGGGCTGCAGCCGACGATCGTCGCGCACGAGCTGGCGCACCAGTGGTTCGGCGACAGCGTCAGCCTCACCCGCTGGCAGGACATCTGGCTGAACGAGGGCTTCGCGACCTACGCCGAGTGGCTGTGGGACGAGAAGACCGGCGGCCAGACCGTCCAGGAGCACTTCGACGAGGCCTACGAGGGCATCGGCGGGCAGGAGCTGTGGAACGTCCCGCCGGGGAACCCCGGCCGCAAGCAGATGTTCGGCCGCTCGGTGTACGACCGGGGCGGCATGGCGCTGGTCGCGCTGCGGAACCGGGTCGGCGAGGACGTCTTCTACAAGATCCTGCAGACCTGGACGAAGGAGCGGGCCCACTCCAGCGGGACGACGAAGCAGTTCGTCGCGCTGGCGAACCGGGTCTCGGGCAAGAAGCTCGACGCGTTCTTCGACGACTGGCTGTACAAGAAGGGCCGCCCGGCGAAGTGAACGGCCGGTCCCGGCCACGGGATCGGCCATGATCAGGCGAATTCGATACCAAATCGCGCTTGCCCCGGCCCACCTCGCGAGAAAGTCTTGATCACGGTAGTGACGGCTTACCGAGGTAACCGAGGACGAGGTCGATGAGCAGAACTCCACGAGCCCTGGCCGCCGTGTCGCTGGGCGTCGCCGCGAGCCTCGCGGTGACCGCGGCGCCCGCGGGCGCCGCCGCCGCGCGCTTCACCCCGGGCGCGCCCGGGGCCGGCGACCCCTACTTCCCGGACATGGGCAACGGCGGCTACGACGTCGCCCACTACGACATCGGGCTGAAGTACGACCCCGCCACGAAGGGGATCCAGGCCGTCACGAAGATCAAGGCGAAGGCGACGCAGAACCTGTCCCGGTTCGACCTGGACTTCCTCGGCCCGCTGAAGATCTCGTCGCTGACGGTGGACGGGCGCAAGGCGTCCTACACGCGCACCGGCGCGCAGGAGCTGGTCATCACGCCGCCCAAGGGGCTGCGCAAGCACCGCCACTTCACCGTGACGGTCGCGTACTCGGGCGTCCCGCAGACGATCGACGACGCGACGCTGGGCACGTCCGGCTGGGTGCCGACGCCCGACGGCGCGGTCATGCTGAACCAGCCGTTCGGCGCCGCCACCGTCTTCCCGGTGAACGACCACCCGACCGACAAGGCGACGTACACCTTCACCCTGTCGGCGCCCAAGGGCCTCACCACGCTCGCCAACGGCGACCTGCGCGGCACCTGGGCCAAGGGCGGCTGGACGACCACCCGCTGGGACGTCCGCAACCCGATGGCGAGCGAGCTGTCCATGCTCGCGATCGGCAGGTACGACGTGCTCAAGGGCCGGACGGGGTCGGGCATCCCGAACCTGACGGCCACCGACCAGGCCATGGCGATCAAGCCGGCGGACGCGAAGAAGTTCCACGACCAGACCGCCCAGGTCACCGACTTCCAGGCGTCGGTCTACGGGCGCTACCCGTTCACCTCCACGGGCGGGATCGTGGTGAAGGCCGGCGTCGGCTACGCGCTGGAGACGCAGGGCCGCCCCGTGTACGACCTGGGGCGCCGGCCCGGGAGCATCCCGAGCGGCACCCTCCTCGCGCACGAGCTGGGCCACCAGTGGTTCGGCGACTCGGTGTCCCCGGCGAAGTGGGCCGACATCTGGCTGAACGAGGGCTTCGCCACCTACGCCGAGTGGATGTGGTCCGAGCACGCCGACGGCGTGCCGATCCAGAAGAGCTTCGACGGCGTGTACGCAACCCCGGCGGACGACGGCCTGTGGAAGGGCAGGGTCGCCGACCCGGGCCGCGACCACATCTTCGACGGGCTCGTCTACGACCGCGGGGCGATGGCGGTGCACGTGCTGCGCACGACCATCGGCGACGGCGACTTCTTCCGGCTGCTGAAGGCGTGGCCCGCCGCCCACCGGGACGGCAACGCCTCCACGGCGGACTTCGTCCGCTTCGCCGCGCGGCTGTCCGGAGAGAACCTGGACGGCTGGGCCAAGGCGTGGCTCTACTCCGAGGGCAAGCCGGCCCTGTGAGCCGGGCCCGTGTGAGCCGGGCACCGTCCGGGCTCAGCTCAGGGTGAGCGTGTAGCCCTTCTCGCGCAGGCGGCCGATCACGTCTTCGGAGTGGTCGGCCCCTCGCGTCTCCAGGTGCATGAGCACCTCGGCCTCCTCGACGTGCAGCCGGGCGGCGACGCGCTCGTGCATCACGTCCAGGACGTTGACGCCCAGCTCGGCGAGTTCGCTCAGCAGCGTCACGAGGGCGCCGGGGCGGTCCTTGAGCCGGCAGCGGACGACGAGGTACCGCCCGGCGCCGGCGAGGCCGTGCCGCAGCACCTTCGACAGCAGCAGCGGGTCGATGTTGCCGCCGGACAGCAGCACCACGACCGGCGGCTCGAACGCGTACATGTGCTCCAGCATCGCGGCGACGCCCGCCGCGCCGGCCGGCTCGACGACCTGCTTGGCGCGTTCGAGGCAGAGCAGCAGCGCCTGCGAGATCGACTCCTCGGTCACGGTGACGACGGCGTCCACGAGGCCGGTGAACAGGTCGTAGGTGAGGTCGCCCGGGCGGCCGACGGCGATCCCGTCCGCCATGGTCGGCTCGATCTCGACCTGGACGGGCTTGCCGGCGGCGAGCGAGGGCGGGAACGCCGCCGCGCGCTTGGCCTGCGCGCCGAGGATCTTGACCTCCCGGCCGCCGGCCTCCTTCAGCACGCCCTTGGCCGCCGCGGCGATGCCGGACAGCAGGCCCCCGCCGCCCACCGGCGCCACGATGGTCCGGGCGGCCGGGCACTGCTCCATGATCTCCAGCCCGATCGTGCCCTGCCCGGCGACGACGTCGGGATGGTCGAACGGGTGGATGAACACCGCGCCGCACTCGTCGGCGTACTTCTGCGCGGCGATGAGGCAGTCGTCGACGGTCGGGCCGGGGAACACGACCTCGGCGCCGTAGCCCCGGGTCGCGGCGATCTTGGGGAGCGGGGCGCCGGTCGGCATGAACACGGTGGCCTTGCAGCCGAGCATGGACGCGGCGAGCGCGACGCCCTGCGCGTGGTTGCCGGCGCTCGCCGCCACGACGCCGCCGGCCCGCTCGGCCTCGCTGAGCCGGGCGATCCGCACGTACGCGCCGCGGATCTTGAACGAGCCGGTGCGCTGCAGGTTCTCGCACTTGAGCATGACGGGGCCGCCGAGCTGCTCCGACAGGACCCGGGAGGGGATGAGGGGGGTGGGGACGGCCACCGCGCGCAGCAGCTCGCGGGCGGCACGGACGTCGTCGACGCTGACGGAGGTCATGGTCCGATCCTCGCACCCCCCGCCCCTCAGTCCGCACTCCAGTAACGATCTTGCTCGTGGATCAGCGCGGCGGCGCCGACGAGCCCCGCGGTCTGGCCGAGCGCCGCCGGGACGATCCGGGCGCGGGTCGCGAACTCCATCCGGGCGTGCGCCGCGAACGCCGCCCGCATCGGGTCGAACAGCAGCGGCCCGGCCTGCGAGAGGCCGCCGCCGATCGCGGCGACCTCCAGGTCGCACAGGTGCGTCGCGGACGCGAGCGCGATCCCGATGGCGCGCCCGGCGCGCCGCATCGCCGACCCGGCGACCGGGTCGCCGCGGCGCGCGTCGGCGGCCAGCTCCACGCCGGTGGCGGCGCCGTCGCCGGGCCGCCACCCCTGCTCCCGCGCCCACGCGACCAGCCCGGGGCCGCGCGCGATCGCCTCCAGGCAGCCGCGGCCGCCGCAGGCGCACGGCGGCCCGTCCGGCTCGACGACGACATGGCCGATATGCCCGGCGTTGCCGCTGGCGCCGTCGACGAGGTGGCCGTCCAGGATCAGCCCGCCGCCGACGCCCGTGGACACCACCATCCCGAGGACGTTGCCGTGCCCGCGCCCGGCGCCGAGCCAGTGCTCCCCGACCGCCACGCAGATCGCGTCGTTGTGGACGCGGACGGGCAGCCCCGGATGGCGGGCGCGCAGCCGCTCGCGCAGCGGGAACCCCCGCCACGCCGGGATGTTCAGCGGGGACACCTCGGCGGCGGGCCAGGTCATCGGGCCGCCGCAGCCGACGCCGACGCCCGCGAGCGGCGGGTTCCCGGCGCCGGCGACGAGCTTGCCGAGCAGGGCGTCCAGCGCCCGCCACAGCTCCTCGCCGTCCACGCCGGGCGCGTTCGGGGTCGGGGCGCGGTCGTGGGCGGCGACCCGCCCGTCCGGGTCGACGAGGGCGGCGGCGAGCTTCGTCCCGCCGATGTCGACCGCGAGCACGGGGCCCGCGGTCATCGGGCGTCCTCCACCCGGTCGCCCAGCCGGTCCCCGGCGCGGCCGAACGCCAGGATCGACGCGGTGAACCCGTGCACGTGGTTGCGCCCCGAGACCGGGCCGATCTCGCCGGCGGCGAAGAAGCCGCCCACCCCGGCCGGGCCGAACGCGCGGTCGAGGACCTTCGCGTCGTGGTCGGAGTCGGGGAACATCGCCTGCCCGCGCCCGTTGCAGGAGAACAGCAGCGCGCCCTCGACCGGCGCCAGGTCGAACCGTTCGAGCAGCGCGGCGAGGTCCTCCTCGGCGGCGCCCGCGTCCCGGACCTGGAACCGGACGGTGCGGCCCACGTCGACCACGTCGCCGATCGCGATGGCGCCGCTGTCGGGGTCGGCGCCCACCACGCCGCGGACGAGGAAGTCGCCGTGCTCGTGCTCGTCGGCGTACTCGTCCATCGCGACGCCGATCAGCAGCCCGCGCCCGGCGAGCTCCTGCTCCTCCTCCGGCAGCCCGAGGACGATCTGCTCCAGCTTCTCCAGCGCGGGCACGCCCGCCAGCTCGTAGAGGACGTTCTCCTCGGCCTTGGTCACCACCATGTCGGGCCCGATCGGGCGGGCGCCCTGGCTGACCACGGTCGCGGCGGCGACGGACCCGCCGATCACCACGCCGACCGCGCCGTCCCGGTAGACCTCGCCGCCGACGAACAGCCGCGCGTCGCCCTGCCCGCCGTCGCCGGGGCCGCCGCCCTCGGCGAGCCCGCCGACCAGCGGCAGGCCCGGCAGCGCCTCGTCGGAGCGCTCGACGAACGCGTCCACCGGGAAGCTGTAGGGGTCGGCCAGCAGGACGCCGACCACGTCGTCGTCCTGGCCCTCGGGCATCCCGACCACCACGAGGCGGTCGTCGGCCTTGAGGGTCTCCAGGCGGAACGCGTCGAGCCGGGCGCCCGGCAGCACCGCCGCCCAGGCGCTCACCGCGCCGCGCTCCTCCACCCCGCGCCCGGCGCCGATCACCCCGGACGCGCTGCACCCGAGCAGCATCGTCGGCCCCGCCGCCTGCTCCGCGGCCACGACCGCCGCCTCGATCTCGTCCGGGTCGTCCCCGGTGACGAACACGCACACCAGGTCGGGCGCCGCGCTCAGCGGGGCGAGCGCCTGCTCGACCGCCGACGCGGCGGCACTGGACAGATCGGGTCCGAGGGCCAGGCCATCACCGAATCGCGCCATCGGCGCCGCCTCCCTCACCGCATTCACCGGCTCCGTTCACACTCCCAGTGTCCCCCGCGGCGCGCCGTCCACCCAAACACCGGCGGGACGGGCATGGCGGGACGATTCCCCAGGCTCGCCCTCGGCCGCATTCCAGGCCCTTCCGGGAGGATTCCGGGCGGATCCGCAGGCCGATCCGCGGTCCGGCGGGAATCCGCGGGCCGAGGGTGCGAGTCCCGGCGACCGCGACGTAGTGTCGATCTCGTGCGTCCATCCACCCGTGAAACCACTCCCTCTGGGACAACACTGGGCGAGCTGCGCGCCGGCGGCCACGTCCAGCTCTCCGTGAAGGCCGAGATCCGCCGCAACCTCCTCGACCGGCTGCGATCCGGCGAGCCGCGCTTCCCGGGCATCCTGGGGTTCGACGACACCGTCCTCCCCCACCTGGAGCGCGCCCTGCTCGCCGGGCACGACCTGGTCCTGCTGGGCGAGCGCGGCCAGGGCAAGACGCGGCTGATCCGCACCCTGGCCGGGCTGCTGGACGAGTGGACCCCGGTGGTGGCCGGCTGCGAGATCAACGACCACCCGTACGCGCCGGTGTGCGTGCGCTGCCGCCGGCTCGCCGCCGACCTCGGCGACGAGCTCCCGGTCGGGTGGCTGCACCGCGACGACCGCTACGGCGAGAAGCTCGCCACCCCCGACACCAGCGTCGGCGACCTCATCGGCGACGTCGACCCGATCAAGGTCGCCGAGGGCCGCACCCTCGGCGACCCCGAGACCGTGCACTTCGGGCTCGTCCCGCGCACCAACCGCGGCGTCTTCTCCATCAACGAGCTGCCCGACCTCGCCGAGCGCATCCAGGTCGCGCTGCTCAACGTGCTGGAGGAGCGCGACGTCCAGATCCGCGGCTACGCGCTGCGGCTGCCGCTGGACGTGCTGCTCGTCGCGTCCGCCAACCCCGAGGACTACACCAACCGGGGCCGCATCATCACCCCGCTGAAGGACCGCTTCGGCGCCGAGATCCGCACCCACTACCCCCTCGAACTGGACGCCGAGCTCGCGCTGATCCGGCAGGAGTCCGACTTCGCCGACCTCGCCGGGCTGCCCGCCGAGGTGCCCGACCACCTGATCGAGGTGATCGGCCGGTTCACCCGGCTCGTCCGGGAGTCGACGGCGGTGGACGCGCGGTCCGGCGTGTCGGCCCGGTTCGCGCTCGCGGGCGCGGAGACCGTCGCGGCGGGCGCGGTGCGCCGCGCCGCGCTCACCGGCGAGGAGCACGCCGTCGCGCGGGTCTGCGACCTGCCCGCGGTCGTCCCGTCGCTGATGGGCAAGGTCGAGTTCGAGGTCAGCGAGGAGGGCCGCGAGCAGGAGGTGCTGGAGCACCTGCTGCGCCGCGCGATCGCCGAGACCTACCGGCGCACGCTCGGCGCCGCCGACCTGACCGGCCTGCTCGACAAGTTCGACTCCGGCGAGCGCGTCGAGTCGGGCGAGCTGGTGCCGGCGGCGGAGCTGCTGCGCCGCGTCGGCCAGGTCCCCGGCCTCGCCAAGATCATGGAGCGGCTCGGCCTCAGCGGGGAGTCCCCCGGGCAGGCCGCGGCCGCGCTGGAGTTCGCCCTGGAGGGGCTGTTCCTCACCCGCCGGCTGTCCAAGGACGTCGCCGAGGGCCGGCCCGACGGGACGGCCACCTACCGCACCTGACCCCGAGCCCCTCGACCCGGTCGTCCGCTCAGCCGGTCTCCACGCGTAAGGAACATCGATGAGCCGATATCGCTACGGGGCCTACGAGGACGGGCCCGACCCGCTCGCCCCGCCCTACGACGTCCGCGACGCCCTGGACGCGCTGGGCGACTCGGTCCTGGAGGGCACCCGGGCCGACGACGCGCTGCGCGAGCTGCTGCGGCGCGGCCTGCCGGGCGCGCGGAACCGCCGCGGGCTCGACGACCTGCTCCGCCAGGTGCGGGAGCGGCGCCGCGCGCTGCGCGACCGGGGCCGCCTCGACGGCACCCTGGAGCAGGCGCGCGCGCTGCTCGACACCGCGATCGGCCAGGAGCGGGCCGAGCTGTTCCCCGACCCGGGCGACGAGGCGCGGCTGCGCGAGGCGGAGCTGGACACGCTGCCGTCCGACACCGCGCAGGCGATCCGCCGGCTGTCGGACTACGACTGGCGGTCCGACGCGGCCCGCCGCACCTTCGAGCAGCTGAAGGACCTGCTGCGCCGCGAGGTGCTGGACGCGCAGTTCCAGGGCATGAAGCAGGCCCTGGAGAACCAGGACCCGGCCGCCATGCAGCGGGTCAAGGACATGATGGCCGAGCTCAACGGGATGCTCGACCGCGACGCCCGCGGCGAGCACACCCAGGAGGACTTCGACCGCTTCATGGAGCGGTACGGGGACATGTTCCCCGACGAGCCGCGCGACCTGGAGGAGCTGGTCGACTCCCTCGCCCGCCGCGCCGCCGCGATGGACCGGCTGCTCGCCTCCCTCAGCCCCGAGCAGCGCGCCGAGCTGGGCGGGCTGATGGAGCAGGCCATGCAGGACGCGGGCCTCGCCATGGAGATGGCCCGGCTCGGCGACGCGCTGCGCACCCGCCGCCCCGACCTCGGCTGGGGGCGGCCCGAGCAGATGACCGGCGACGACCCGCTCGGGATGGGCGACGCCACCACCGCGCTCGCGGAGCTGGCCGACCTGAGCGAGCTGGAGGCGGCGCTCGGCCAGGACTACCCCGGCGCCCGGCTCGACGACATCGACGAGGACGCCGTCCGGCGGGCGCTCGGCCGGCAGGCCGTCGACGACCTGGACGCGCTGCGCCGCATCGAGAAGGAGCTGGAGCGGCAGGGCTACCTGCGCCGCAACCGCGGCAAGCTGGAGCTCACCCCGAAGGCGGTGCGGCGGCTCGGCGAGACCGCGCTGCGCCGGGTGTTCTCCCAGCTCGCCTCGGGCCGGCCGGGCGACCACGACCAGCGCGACGCGGGCCAGGCGGGCGAGCTGACCGGGGCGAGCCGGGAGTGGCGGTTCGGCGACGAGCAGCCCCTCGACGTCGTCCGGACGGTGAGCAACGCGATCCGGCGCAGCGCCATGGAGGGCGGCACGGGCCTCGTGACGCGTCCGGCGGCGACGGCGCGGGTCGTCGAGCCGGGCCCCGCCGAGCCGGGCACCGCCGAGCCGGGCCTGGTCGAACCGGGCACCGCCGACGTCGCCGAGATCACCGGCGCCGGCGCGGGCATCGGCGCGGGCCCGCGGCCGAACGGGGTCCGGCTGGGCGTTGACGACTTCGAGGTGCACGAGACCGAGCGGCGCACCGGCGCGGCGGTCTGCCTGCTGGTCGACCTGTCGTACTCGATGGTGCTGCGCGGCACGTGGGCGGTCGCCAAGCAGACCACGCTCGCCCTGCACACGCTCGTGACCAGCAAGTTCCCGCAGGACGCGATCCAGATCATCGGGTTCTCCAACTACGCGCGGGTGCTGCACCCCGAGGAGATGGCCGGCCTCGACTGGGACATGGTGCAGGGCACGAACCTGCACCACGCGCTGATGATCGCGGGACGGCATCTGGACCGGCACCCCGACTTCGAGCCGATCGTGCTCGTCGTCACCGACGGGGAGCCGACCGCGCACCTGCGCCCGGACGGCAGCTCGCTGTTCGACTACCCGCCGTCCACCGACACGCTCGTCCTCACCCTCGCCGAGGTCGACAAGATGACCCGGCGCGGCGCCGGCATGAACTTCTTCATGCTCGCCGAGGACCGGCGGCTCGTGTCGTTCGTGGAGGAGGTCGCGCGGCGCAACGGCGGCCGGGTGTTCGCGCCCGACGCCGACCGGCTCGGCGAGTACGTCGTCAGCGACTACCTCCGGGTGCGGCGGGGCCGCCGCTGACCGCGGGCAGGGGCTAGGGTCGGCGTCATGTCGACTTCCGATCGCATCCTGCTGATCCTGCACATCGGCTTCGCGATCTTCACGCTGGGCCCGCTGACCGCCGCGACCATGTCCACGCCCCGCTACATCCGCAAGCGGAACGCGCCCGTGGTCCGGTTCCTCAACTGGACGACCCGTGTCTACGGCCTCGCGACGCTGGGCATCTTCCTGTTCGGGCTGGGGCTCGCGGAGGGGAACTTCGCGCAGGCGTGGCTGACGGTGTCGATGACGCTGTTCATCGTCGCGCTGGCGCTGCTACTGATCATCGAGCGCGACCAGCGGAAGGCGGCGCGGCTGCTGGAGGAGGCGGCCGGCGGCGCGGGCACGGCGCCCGCCCCGCAGCCCGCCACGGCGGCGGAGGCCGAGGCGGAGAAGAGCGAGCCCGAGGCGGACGGCGCGTCCCCCGCCCCGGCGGCCGCGGCGGGCGGCGAGATCGCGCAGGTGGAGCGCGGGCGGCTGGCCGCCCTCTCCGGCGTCGTCGCGCTGCTGTGGCTGGTGATCCTCGTGCTGATGGTCTGGAACGGCTGAGCCGCCCGCTCCGGCGCGGCCCGCCCGCTACTTCTTCAGGTGGCTCTTGAGCCAGCTCACGATCGTCGGGTAGGTGTCCGGGTCGGTCAGCAGCTGCGAGGCGTGCAGCCGGCCGTCGACCGTCTTCACCGTCGTCTTGACGCCCGCCGCCCGCAGCGCGGACGCCAGCCCGGTGCTCTGGGTGACGGGGACGAAGTCGCCGGAGCCGTGCATCAGCAGCATCGGCGCGTCCCCGCGCGAGACGTGCGTGAGCGTGCTCGCGTCGTCCACCCGCGGCCAGCAGTCCGTGCCGGTGCCGGGCTCGCCGCCGGGCTCCGCGCCCGGGCCGGTCTCGGTCTCGGCGCCGGTGCCGGGCGCGGCGCCCGGCGTGCAGTCCAGGAGGTCGACCACGGCCCGCCGCAGCTTGCGCTGGGTGGCGGTGGCGCCCGGCTTCGCGCCGTCCTTGAAGGCGAGGAACGGGTTGTTCGGCGGCGACAGCGCGACCACGCCGCGCACCCGCTGGGTGCCCTTGCCGAGGGTGCCGAGCTGGGTCGCGAGCTGCCCGCCGGCGGACGAGCCCATCACCGCGACGCGGGACGGGTCGGCGTTCCACAGCCGGGCGTGCTTGCGGATGAAGTCGAGCGCGGACAGCGCGTCGTCGCGCTGCGCGGGCCAGTGCGCGCGCGGGGCGAGCCGGTAGTTCGCCGACATGACGACGAACCCCTCCTCGGTCAGCCGCCGCGCGACGTACTTCCAGCCGCCGCCCTTGTCGCCGTGCAGCCAGTAGCCGCCGTGCAGGAACAGCACGACCGGGCGCGCCTCGGCGCCCGCGCCCTTGTCACGCCAGTAGGCGTCGATCTTCTGCGCGGCGTCGGCGCCGTAGGCGTAGGTGCGGAACTTCGGCAGCTCCGGGGTGACCATGACCGCGTGCGCCGTGGCGGTCGCGTCGTCGGGCTCCCCGTCCTGCCCGGTCGCGCCGTCGCCGGGCGACGCGGTGGACGGCGCCGACGGCGACCCGCTCCCGGTGCCGCCGGAGCCGGTGCCCGCGGAGGGGCCGCCCGGCGGCGCCGACGGGACGTCCACGGACGGCGTCGGCGCCGGGGCGTTCGCATGGGCGCCCCCGGGGATCGCGACGGCGGACACGCACGCCGCGGCGAACGCCGCCCCACAGACCAGTACTTTGCGCACCCCGGGCCCCTCCTTTACGAACCTGGCGCGCTGAGTATAGATGTTTTGATCAAGTGGGGGCGGGAACGGGCGGGGGACTCTCAGCCGGCGTTCAGCCGAGCGCCTGCTCCAGATCGCGCCGCAGGTCGTGCACGTCCTCGATCCCGACGGAGAGCCGCACCAGGTCGGCGGGCACTTCCAGCGGCGATCCGGCGGCCGACGCGTGCGTCATCCGGCCCGGGTGCTCGATCAGCGACTCGACGCCGCCGAGCGACTCGCCGAGCGTGAACAGCTTCGTCCGCTCGCACACCTGGACGGCGGCCTCCTCCGACTCCATCCGGAACGAGACCATGCCGCCGAACGCCTTCATCTGCTTGGCGGCGATGTCGTGGCCGGGGTGGGAGGGCAGCCCCGGGTAGAGGACCTGGCGGACTGCCGGGTGCCGGGTCAGCATCTCGACGATCCGCTCGGCGTTCGCGCAGTGCCGGTCCATCCGCACGCCGAGCGTCTTGATGCCGCGCAGGGTGAGCCAGGAGTCGAACGGCCCGGCGACGGCGCCCATGGCGTTCTGGTGGAAGGCGAGCCGCTCGCCGAGCGCCGGGTCGGCCGTGATGAGCGCGCCCCCGACGACGTCGGAGTGCCCGCCGATGTACTTGGTGGTCGAGTGGACGACGGCGTCGGCGCCGAGGTCCAGCGGGCGCTGCAGGTACGGGGAGGCGAAGGTGTTGTCGACGACGAGCAGCGCGCCCGCGTCGTGCGCGACCGCGGCGAGCGCCGCGATGTCGGCGATGCCGAGCAGCGGGTTCGTCGGCGTCTCCACCCAAATGATCTTCGTGTCGGGGCGCACCGCGGCCCGCACCGCGGCGATGTCGCCGAGCGGCACCGGGTCGAACGCGACGCCCCACGGCTCGGCGACCTTCGCGAACAGCCGGTAGGTGCCGCCGTAGGCGTCGTCCGGGATGATCACATGGTCGCCGGGCCTGCAGACCGCGCGCAGCAGCGCGTCCTCGGCGGCGAGCCCGGACGCGAACGCCAGTCCTCGCGCGCCGCCCTCGATCTCGGCCAGGCATACTTCCAGCGCGGTACGGGTCGGGTTGGCCGACCGGGAGTACTCGTAGCCCCCGCGCAGGCCGCCGACGCCGTCCTGCTTGTAGGTGGAGACCTGGTAGATCGGCGGGACGACCGCGCCGGTCGCGGGGTCGGGCTCCTGCCCGGCGTGGATGGCCAGGGTCTCGAACCCGTGCTGAACCTCGTTGTCCATGGGTACGAGGCTATCCACCCGCCGCCCCTCCTAGAGGAGGAGGCACTCCCCCGGAGGTATCAGCCCCCATTTCAGCGCAGCGGGTGACCCCATCGGGCTTCGCGATCTCTACCGTTTTAGAGGTATCCCAACGACCTTGATTAAGGAAGCCCATGTTCGCTCGGCTCGCGCGCTTCGTCGTGAGACACCCGTGGTGGACGATCGTGGCGTGGCTCGCCGCCGCGGTCGTGATCATCGCCTTCTCCCCCAAGCTGACCACCGAGTCGGACCAGGGCGAGTTCCTGCCGTCGAAGTACGAGTCCGTCCAGGCGGCCGAGCTGGCGGAGAAGGCGTTTCCGGAGCAGGCCGACCTGTCCGCGCTGATCGTGGTGCAGCGGTCCGACGGCGGGAAGATCACCCCTGCGGACAGCACCAAGGTGGCGGCGGCGGCCAAGAACCTGACGGCCAAGAAGTACCCGACGGTCCAGGGCTTCGTGACGGGCCCCCAGGCGGTGGCGCCCAACAAGTCCATCCAGCTGATCACCGTGCCGATGGAGCAGGCGACCGGCGACGCGGCCAAGGATCAGAGCCAGGCCATCAAGGACATCCGCACCCAGCTGCCGAAGGAGCTGGGCGGCGGCCTGGAGGCCAAGGTCGGCGGTGAGGTCGCCTCGTTCGTCGACAACGAGGACTCCTTCACCCAGTCCTTCGCGCTCATCACCATCGCCACCTTCGCGCTGATCATCGGGCTGATCCTGCTGATCTTCCGGGCGCCGCTCGCGGCGATCCTGCCGATCATCGTGATCATCGCCACCGAGCAGGTGTCGATGGGCCTCATCGGGGCCGCGTCCAAGCTGCTCGACTTCTCCGGCGACGACAGCCTGCAGATCATCCTGACCATCGTGCTGTTCGGCATCGGCGCCGACTACTACCTGTTCCTGCTGTTCCGCTACCGGGAGCGGCTGCGCGCCGGCGAGGACCGCAAGACCGCGCTCATCTCGGCGGTCGAGCGGGTCGGCGAGGTCATCACCTCCGCCGCGGCCGCCATCGCGGTCACGTTCCTGGTGCTGATGCTCGCGTCGTTCGGGATCTTCGCCGCGTGGGGCCCGTCCCTCGCCATCGGCGTGCTCGTGATGGGCGTCACCTCGCTGACGCTGTTCCCGGCGATCCTGTCGCTGCTCGGCCCGGCGGTCTTCTGGCCGTCCAAGTCCTGGAAGAAGCAGCCCAAGGCCACCGTGTCCAACCGGCTCGGCCGGATGGTCGGCGCCCGTCCGGCGCTGGTCGCCCTGGGCGCGGGCGCGCTGCTGGTGGCGCTGGCCTCCGGCGCGCTCGGCTTCAAGTCCGACTACGACTTCCAGTCCAGCTTCCCGCAGGACACCGAGTCCGCGCAGGCCACCAAGGACCTGCAGAAGGGCTTCCCGGCCGGGCAGACCGTGCCGGTGCAGGTCATGGTCCGCTCCACCGACGGGCAGCCGCTCACCAAGGCCGAGCTGGACGCGTTCGGGCAGCAGGCCAAGTCGCTGCCGGGCGTCGGCGGCGTGCAGCCCGCCGAGCTCGGCAAGGACCCGAAGCTCGGCCGCGTCGACCTCGTGCTGAACGGCAACCCGCGCGACAACGACTCGATCAACCTGGTGAAGAACGACCTCGGGCCGGCCGTCCACAAGATCGCGCCGGAGGGCACCCAGCTGTACGTGGGCGGCGAGACCGCGATCTACAGCGACATCAACCGGGTGGTGAACCGGGACCTGTCGGTCATCCTGCCGGTCGCCGGCGTGCTCATCGCGCTGATCCTGTTGATGCTGCTGCGCTCGGTGGTCGCCCCGCTGTACCTCGTCCCGGCGGTGCTGCTCGGCTTCGCCGCGACCCTCGGCTCCGCGGTGTACGTCTTCCAGGGGCTGATGGGCGAACCCGGTGAGATCTTCCACTTGCCGATCATGCTGTACCTGTTCGTGCTGGCCATCGGGACCGACTACAACATCCTGATGACCGCGCGGCTCCGCGAGGAGGCGAAGGAGGGCCACGAGCCGCGCAAGGCCGCCGCGCTGGCGGTCGAGCACGGCGGCCCGACGGTCGCCGCGGCCGGGCTGATCCTGGCGGGCACGTTCTCGGTGATGCTGCTGGCGAAGGTCTCGATGCTCCAGCAGATGGGCTTCTCCATCGCGCTCGGCATCGCGCTGTCGGCCTTCGTCATGGCGATCTTCCTCGTGCCGGGCCTCACCGCGCTGCTGGGCCACCGGGCCTGGTGGCCGGGGCACGGCGACGTGGCGAAGAAGCAGAAGAAGCCGGTCGGCCCCGCCGACACGCGCGAGGACTTCGTCCCGTCCGGGTTCCGCCAGTAGGAGCCCCCAGATCGTCGGGTTGCGGAGCCCGGCCCGAAACGCCGCCCACCGGTCGGGCTCCGCAATCCGACACCCCGCAAGAGAAGAGAAGGCCCGGAGACCGTCGAGGTCTCCGGGCCTTCGGCGTTCCGCGGCCGGTCTGTCAGCCGGTGGAGGACGCGAGGAAGGACAGCAGGTCCTGGCGGGTGACGAGGCCCTTGGGCTTGCCGTCCACGAGGACGACCGCCGCGCCGGACTTCTCCAGGACGCCCACGGCCTTGCTCACCGGCTCGCCGTACCCGAGCGTCGGGAGCGGCGCCGCCATGTGCAGCTCGACGGGCTCGGACATCTTGGCCTCGCCCTTCACCATGATGTCGAGCAGGTCGCTCTCGCCGACCGAGCCGACCACCTCGGCCGCCATCACCGGCGGCTCCTCCTTCATCACCGGGACCTGCGACACCTCGTACTCGCGCATGATGGAGATCGCGGTCTGCACGCTCTCATGCGGGTGGACGTGCACGAACTCCGGCAGCGTGCCGCCCTTGCGGGTGAGCACCTCGCCGACCCGGGCCTCCTCGGTGTTCGGGGTGAGGAACCCGTAGTCGGCCATCCAGCCGTCGTTGAAGATCTTGCCGAGGTAGCCGCGGCCTCCGTCCGGCAGCAGCACCACGATCACCGCGTCCGGGCCGGCCTTCTCGGCGACGCGCAGCGCGGCGACCACCGCCATCCCGCAGGACCCGCCGACGAGCAGCGCCTCCTCGCGGGCGAGCCGCCGGGTCATCAGGAAGGAGTCCTTGTCGGACACGGCGATGACGTCGTCGCAGATGTCGCGGTCGTAGGTCTCGGGCCAGATGTCCTCGCCGACGCCCTCGGTCAGGTAGGGGCGGCCGGAGCCTCCCGAGTAGACCGAGCCCTCCGGGTCGGCGCCGATGATCTGCACCCGGCCGCCCGACACCTCCTTGAGGTACCGGCCGGTGCCGCTGATCGTGCCGCCGGTGCCGATGCCCGCGACGAAGTGGGTGATGCGGCCCTCGGTCTGCTCCCACAGTTCCGGCCCGGTCGTCTCGTAGTGCGACCGCGGGTTCTGCGGGTTGGTGTACTGGTTCGGCTTCCAGGCGCCGGGGATCTCGGCGGCGAGCCGGTCGGAGACCGAGTAGTAGGAGTCGGGGTGCTCGGGGTTCACCGCCGTCGGGCAGACGACGACCTCGGCGCCGTACGCGCGCAGCACGTCGATCTTGTCCTTGCCGACCTTGTCGGGGCAGACGAAGACGCAGCGGTAGCCGCGCTCCTGCGCCACGATGGCGAGGCCCACCCCGGTGTTCCCGGAGGTCGGCTCGACGATCGTGCCGCCCGGGCGCAGTTCGCCGGACTGCTCCGCCGCGTCGATCATGCGGACCGCGATGCGGTCCTTCACCGACCCGCCCGGGTTGAAGTACTCCACCTTGGCGAGCACCTGCGGCCGCAGGTCCCCCGTCACCTTGCGCAGCCGAACGAGCGGGGTGTTGCCCATCAGTTCGACGAGCGAGTCGTGTACGTGCACCGCGACATCCTTGTCGTTCAGTGATTGATCTGAGCGCCGCGCCCCGGTCGCGCCGCCGGTAACGCGGCGGAGCGGGCGCGGCTCCGGAAGGTTTCCCGTTTCCGACGTTAGCCGAGATCCAGCGGGCAGGCATCAAAGCGTCATCGCGCGGGTAGAAAGATGATCACGGAGGGTCAAGGCAGCATGTTGAGAGCATTCACCGCGCGCCGGATCGCGGCGGCCGCGGCCTACGGCGGCGGTGGCATCACCGCCCTCGGCGGCATGACCTTCGGCCTCATCGTCGTCGAGGCCAGGCTCGCCCGCCGGATCATCCAGGCGACGCCCAACGGCGACCCGCCCGCCGCCGACGGCCTCTACGGCGCGCAGGCGGGCGGCGACCCGCTGTCGCTGGTCATGCTCGGCGACTCGACCGCCGCCGGCCTCGGCGTCCACACCCCGGCCGAGACGCCCGCCGCCCTCCTCGCCGGCTGGCTCGCCGCGACGGCGGGACGTCCCGTCCGGCTGACCAACGTGGCCCTCTCCGGCGCCCGGTCGCAGGCCCTGCACGGCCAGGTCGACCGGGCCCTGCAGACCCGCCCCGACCTCGCCGTCATCATGATCGGCGCGAACGACGTGACCGGCCGGATCGGGCCCGCCGAGTCCGTCCGGCACCTGGCGGAGGCCGTCCGGCGGCTGCGCGCCGCGGGCGCCCACGTCGTCGTCGGCACCTGCCCCGACCTCGGCTCGGTGAAACCGCTGATGCAGCCGCTCCGCTGGTTCGCGCGGCGCGCCTGCCGCCAGCTCGCCGCCGCGCAGACCATCGCCGTCGTCGAGCACGGCGGCCGGTCGGTCTCCCTCGGCGACCTGCTGGGGCACGAGTTCGCCGCGGACCCGCTGTCGATGTTCAGCGAGGACCGCTACCACCCGTCCGCCCGCGGCTACGCCGCCGCGGCCGCGGCCGTCCTGCCGTCGATGGCGGCGGCGCTCGGCCTGGAGCCGGACCTGCCCGGCGCGGCCGCCCGCCCGGTCGCGCAGGCCGCCGCCGAGGCCGCCGAACGGGCCGGTACCGAGGTCAGCGGCGCCTCCGTCGCGGGCGACGACCGGGGCCCGCGGGGCCGCTGGGCGACGCTGCGGTACCCGCTGCACCGCCCGCTGCGGCGGGCGCTGGTCCGCCCGCTGTCGACCGGCGCCGCCGCGCTCGCGGCCGTCGCTCCGGCGCGCCGGCTGGCGCGCTGCGCGACCGGCATCGCCCAGGCCCGGCAGCGCCTGCGGGACCGCCGCGCGCGGCGCCCGGTCACGGAGACCGGCGGTGGCTGAAACGGCCCGCGGTGGCTGAGCCGACCGGAGCCCGCCCGGTCACCGGTAGGCGGGCCCCGGCGCCGCGGAGCGCCGTCCGGCCGGCCCGCAGCCCGCGCTTGCGGCGGCCCGGCCGGTGGCACGGCTCACAGCCTCGGACGACGCACGTCCCGGGCTCATGGGGCGGCCGTCACCGCGGCGCCGGGATTCGCCGCACCGGCGTAAGTCGACACTTATTGGACGCGCCGTCGACTAAGCCCGGGGGCCGCCGTGTACGGGGCGGTCGCCAGCGGTTAGATTGACCGGGTGACCGGTGAGTAAGTTGACACCGTTACGGCCGCTGAGACAGGAGACCCGCTATGCCCGAGGCAGTCATCGTCGCGACCGCGCGCTCGCCCATCGGCCGCGCGTTCAAGGGGTCGCTCAAGGACATCCGGCCCGACGACCTCACCGCCCAGATGATCACCGCCGCGATGGCGAAGGTCCCGCAACTCGGCCCGGACCAGATCGACGACCTGCTGCTCGGCTGCGGGCTGCCCGGCGGTGAGCAGGGCTACAACATGGCCCGCGTCGTGTCCGTCCTGCTGGGCTGGGACAACGTGCCCGGCGCCACCATCACCCGGTACTGCTCGTCCTCGCTCCAGACGACCCGGATGGCGCTGCACGCGATCAAGGCCGGCGAGGCCGACGTGATCGTCTCGGCCGGGGTGGAGACCGTCAGCCGCTTCGCCAAGGGCAGCAGCGACGGCCTCCCCGACACCCAGAACCCGCTGTTCGCGGACGCGCAGGCCCGCACCGCCACGGCGGGCGAGGGCGGCGCGCCGGTGTGGCACGACCCGCGCGAGGACGGCGCGCTCCCCGACATCTACATCGCGATGGGGCAGACCGCCGAGAACGTGGCCGGGCTGCGCGGCGTCAGCCGGCAGGCCCAGGACGAGTTCGGCGTCCGCTCGCAGAACCTCGCCGAGAAGGCCCTCGCCAACGGCTTCTGGGAGAAGGACATCACCCCCGTGACGCTGCCGGACGGCACCGTCGTGGCCAAGGACGACGGCCCCCGGCCCGGCACCACCTACGAGAAGGTGTCGCAGCTCCAGCCGGTGTTCCGCCCGGACGGGACGGTCACCGCGGGCAACTGCTGCCCGCTGAACGACGGCGCCGCCGCGGTCGTCGTGATGAGCGACACCAAGGCCGCCGAGCTCGGCATCACGCCGCTGGCCCGGGTCGTGTCGACCGGCGTCACCGGCCTGTCCCCCGAGATCATGGGGCTCGGCCCGGTCGAGGCGTCCCGCAAGGCCCTGGCGAAGGCCGGCATGACGATCGGCGACATCGACCTCGTCGAGATCAACGAGGCGTTCGCGGCGCAGGTGCTGCCGTCCGCCGAGGACCTCGGCATCGACCACGACAAGCTGAACGTGAACGGCGGCGCGATCGCGGTCGGCCACCCGTTCGGCATGACCGGCGCCCGCATCACCTCCACGCTCATCAACGGGCTCAAGTTCCACGACAAGCAGTTCGGTCTGGAGACGATGTGCGTGGGCGGCGGCCAGGGCATGGCGATGGTTCTGGAGCGCCTCTCCTAGTCACTCTCCGGGTGGCCCGTGCGGCACGCCCCCATGGGGCGGGCACGCGGGCCACCTGCGCTTTTCCGGGGAATATCCCCGTTACAAATGATCTACGTAACGCAAAAGATAGGTCCCCGTTAGGGTCTTGTCACATGCGGAGAGGTGTTGCAGAGTCAGCAGGAAGAGCCCCGCGACCTGGAGGTGCCAATTGTCACTGAACCACTCGCCGGAGACGCACAGCAAGCTGATCGCCCGGATTCCGCAAGTCACAGGACGTGACATCCCCGAGTGGTTCACCGCCATCGAGAACGGCCCCTCGTTCACCCGCTGCGAGGAGCGCAGCACCTGGCTGGCCGAGGAGCACAACCTCTCGCACGGCTATGCCGCGGCCCTGGTGCGCGAGCACGAGCGCACCCGGCGCGCGCGCCACTACTGACGAAGCACGCCCTCGGACCCGGTGGGGTCCCGCCGGCGGATGCCCCCGCAGTCGTGCCGCATCGTCCGCCACGACCTCGGCGCAGAGATCCCACACGGATCAGCCCCGCACCGTCCGGCGCGGGGCTGATCATTGCGCGGGCTAGTCGCGCCCGCTGAAGTAGCTGAGCAGCCGCAGGATCTCCAGGTAGATCCACACCAGGCTCAGCACCAGACCGAACGCGCAGTACCAGGCGAACTTCTCCGGCGCCCCCTGGCGGACGCCCTGCTCGACGGCGTCGAAGTCCAGCAGCAGGAAGAAGCAGCCGACGAGGATCGCGACCACGCTGAAGACGTAGGCGAGCGGGCTGCCCGGGTCGCGGATGCCGATGCCCTGGTCGCCGCCGAACAGGTGCACGAGCAGGTTGATGAACATCAACCCGATGAGCGCGGCGCCCGCGGCGATGACGAACTTGGCGAACTTCGGCGTGACGCGGACGATGCGCAGCGCGTACGCGGCGAGCGTGGCGGCGAACGCCAGCGCCGTACCGATCACGGCCTGGAAGACCACGCCGTGGTACAGGTCGTTGTAGGAGTGGCTGATGATGCCGACCGCGACCCCGTAGACCGCGGCGAACGACAGCACCAGGGGCGCGTTCGCCTTGCGGCCGAACGTGATGAACGCCCAGATCCCGAGCTCGGCGACGAGCGCGAGCACCAGAACCGGGACCGCGATCGAGGTGGGAACCGCGACCCACGAGACCGCCGCGGCGAGCACCAGAACGGCCAGGCTGAGGAACCCGCGGACGACGACGTCGTCCATGGTCATCGGCCGAGTGGCCGGCGGCGCATACCCGGGCGCCTGGTAACCCGGAGGCGCCCCGTACTGCTGCGCCCCGTACGCGGGCGCTCCATATCCGGCAGCGCCGTACGCCGCGCCCCGTTGATCGAAGGCGTTCCCCCGGAACGCGGGGTTTCTACTCTCCATCAGAGTCTCCACTTTCGGCCGAGGTGGCCCTCCAGTGTAAACGCCGAACCCCCCGCATGATCAGGGTGGATGGCCCCCACAACCACCCCGAAACACACAAAGCCGATCCCGAACACATCCAATGCTCGAACCCCGGCCACAGGAACACGGGACGTGCGGCCGGAGGGCGCCCTAGCGCCCGGAGGCCGCACGTCCGGCCGTGACGGGGGTTCCAGGGGGTCGCCCCCCTGGGCCAACACAGCAAACGGGGGTTCCAGGGGGTCGCCCCCCTGGGTAAACACCGTGCCCCTGGTCGGACTCGAACCGACACAATGGCTCTTTTAGGGAGCCTGCCTCTGCCATTGGGCTACAGGGGCGGCGTCATCATATCGAGTCAGGGGCTGACAGAGGCCAGTCCTTTCACGGGGTTGCGGCCAACGGCCGGGTCCGGCCAGTTCGACAGGGCCAGTCAAGAAGGGCCGTGGAGACGGCGGGTCGCGGCGGCCGGGCCGTGTTACCCCGTTTCACCTCGGCGGACGGCGATCAGACCGCCACGTTCTCCGTCGTCTTACCGGCGGCGAGTTCGAATTCCTGACGCGGCCGTTCCAGCTCGGCGAGCGAGACGATTTCCCGGCGGAAGAAGAACGCCAGCGTCCAGTCCATGGTGATGCGGAACTTGCGGTTGACGGTCGGCATCCGCGACAGGTGGTAGGTGCGGTGCATGAACCACGCGGGGAGGCCGCGGAGCTGGAGTCCGTAGACGTTCGCGACGCCCTTGTGCAGGCCGAGGCTCGCCACCGAGCCGACGTAGGCGTGCTTGTAGGGCTTGCGGGGCTTGCCGCGCACGTCCGCCGCGATGTTGTCGCCGAGCCGCTTGGCCTGGCGGACGGCGTGCTGCGCGTTGGGGGCGGTGAATTCGCCCTTGCCGCTGAGGTCGGGGACGGCGGCGTTGTCACCGGCCGTGTACACGTGCTCTAGCCCCTCGACGGTGAGTTCAGCGGTGGCCTTCAGGCGTCCCTTGTCGTCGACCGGGAGGTCGGTCTCCTTGAGGAGGGGGTGCGGTTTGACGCCGGCCGTCCAGACGAGCGTGCCGGCCTCGAACTCCTCGCCGTCGCTCAGCACGATGCGCCGTTTCACCGCGGATTTCAGCAGCGTCTTCATTTTGACCTCGATACCGCGGGCGCGCAGCGCCTCGGCCGTCCAGCGGCCCATCTCGGGGCCCACCTCCGGCAGGATCCGGTCGGTGGCCTCGACCATCACCCAGCGCATCTCGCGCGGGTCGATGGTGGGGTACCACCGGCACGCGTCCCGCGCCATGTCCTCCAGTTCGGCCATGGCCTCCACGCCCGCGAATCCGGCGCCGACGAACACGAAGGTCAGCGCCCGCTTCCTGACCTGCTCGTCGTCGGGGTTGGCGGCGGCGATGTCGAGCTGGTGCAGGACGTGGTTGCGCATGAAGATCGCCTCTTCGACGGTCTTGAAGCCGATCCCGGATTCGGCGAGCCCCGGGATGGGCAGGGTGCGCGAGATGGAGCCGAGCGCGACGACGAGCATGTCGTAGGGGATGTCGCGTTCGGCGACGCCGTCGGTCCGCGTGCCGGCCGGGCAGAGGGTGACCCGCTTGGCGGCGTGGTCGATCCGCGTCACGAAGCCGTTCACGATCCGGCAGCGGTTCAGGACCTTGCGCAGCGGCGCGACGACGTGCCGGGGCTCCAGGTTCCCGGCGGCGGCCTCCGGGAGGAACGGCTGGTAGGTCATGTAGGACTGGGGGTCGATGACGGTGACGGCGACCTCGCCCCGGCGCAGCTCCCTGCGGAGCCGCCGCTGCAGGCGCAGCGCCGTGTACATGCCGACGTACCCGCCGCCGACGATCAGGATTCGCGTCGTGGACCCCCCGCCGCGCGCCGCGGTCCCCGCCGGGCCGCTCGGCCGAACTGTTGTGGAAGACATGTCGGGAGCGATACCCGCATGCCCGGCGCGCGAACTTCACCGGCCCGTCCGGCATCTCACCCGATGTACCGCCCGAAAGGCGGCGGGCCAGGGCCGGACGGGGGCGCCAAGCGGCCGCGGGCGGTGACCGGGACAGGGGCCGGTCACCGCTTCCGGACCGCTTGGCCAAGGCCCTGCCCCGCCGTCGGATCGCACGCGGGTGCGCGCGGCAGGGCGCGCCGCCCGGAGCCGGGCTAGCGGTAGTCGCGGGCGCGGGTGAGGACGGTGTCCAGCATCTCCTCGGTGACTCGGCCGGTGAAGGTGTTCTGCTGGCTCGGGTGGTAGCAGCCGAGCAGCAGGACCGGGTCGCGCCGCGTCACCGCGGGCGGCGGCGCCAGCTCGGCCTCCGCGCCGTGGCCGAACTTCGGCCGCGGGCGCGGCACCTCGTAGCCCGCCTGCTTGAGCGCCGGCCACACTCCCTGCCAGGCGAAACCGCCGAGGCACACGATGCAGCGGACGCTCGGCGCGACCATCTCGACCTCGCGGGCCAGCCACGGCAGGCAGGTGGTGCGCTCCAGCGGCGTCGGCTTGTTGTCGGGCGGCGCGCAGCGGACGGTCGCCGCCATCCGCGCGCCGATGAGCCGCTGCCCGTCGCCCGCGTGGACGCTGGTCGGCTGCGACGCGAGCCCCACCCGGTGCAGGGACGCGAACAGCCAGTCGCCTGACCGGTCGCCGGTGAAGATGCGCCCGGTGCGGTTGCCGCCGTGCGCGGCCGGCGCCAGCCCGACGATGAGGACGCGCGGCTCCGGGTCGCCCCAGCCGGCGATGGGCCGCCCCCAGTACTCCTCGTCGGCGAACGCGCGGCGCCGCTGGACGGCGACCTTCTCCCGCCACTCCACGAGCCGGTCGCAGGCGCGGCACACCGACTGGCGGGCGCACAGCTCGGCCAGGTCGGGGGCCTTCGCGGCCAGCTCGACGACCTCGCCGGTGCCGTGCGCGACGGGGGTGTCCGGGGCGGCGGGGTCCTCCGGCCATCCGGAACCGGGCGGCACGAACGGGGCGTTGGCGGTCGGCATACCATCGATCGTCCCACGCCGTGCCGGGTCGCGCGGCGGTGGCCGGGTTCCGCCGGTGGCGGGTGCGGAGCGGGCCCGGTCGGTACGATGCGTTCGCCGGTCGGGGAGGCGGGTGTCCGGCACTGCCATTGGGCGAAAGCGGGAGGCGGGAGTGTCGAAACCGGGCTGGTACCCCGACCCCTACGGCACCGGGAGCCTGCGCTGGTGGGACGGCCGGACCTGGACCGAGCGCCTCAACCCCGAGCCGGACCGCCCGCCCCGGCTGCGCCCGCCCGCCCGCGCCGAGGTCGCCGAGCCGCACGCCGCCCCCCACGTCCAGCGGCCGAGCTGGGAGCACGCCCCGTCCGACCGGGCGCTCGCCGCGGTCGTGCGCGGCCTGCAGCTGCACGCCGACGAGCGGGCCGTCGTGTACGGGAACGCGTCGTTCCCGTGGCCGCGGGTGGAGTGGGTGGCGTACTGGGCGGCCGAGCGCCCGGCCGGTTCCGGCCACCGGCCCTGCACGCAGTGGATCTTCCAGGCGGGCCGGTTCCCGTTCCGCGGCGGCCCGCGCGTCGAGGTGGTGATCGAACCGGACGCGCTGCCGGGCCGCGACGGCGAGCCCGAGCAGGTCTGGGGCCGGCTGATCCAGCTGTGCCAGGAGCACTGCGAGCGGCGGCTGGTCGCCGAGCTGGCCGGCCGGGTCCGGGCCGGCGACTCGGTGGACGTGGCGCAGGGCCTGACCGTCCACCCGGGCGGGGTGCGCGGCAACCGGGTGTCGCTGAGCTGGTCGTCGATCTCCGGCGCGGTCGTCGACCGGGGCCGGGTCTGGATCCAGCAGGCCGCCGGCGGCTCCCCGATCCTCTACGTCCCGCAGCAGAACCCGAACGCGGTGCTGATCCCCGCGCTGCTGGCGCACCTCAAGCGGTAGCGGTCGGCGCGCCTGCGCGCAGCGCGACCCCTCAGAGCAGGGACCAGGCGATGCCGTCCAGGATGTCGTGCTCGCTGACGACGACGGCGCCGAAGCCGTACTCGCGCATGATCCGGTCGAGGATCAGCGCGCCCGCGCCGATCACGTCGACGCGCCCCGGGTGCATGACGCCGAACCCGGCGCGCTCGGCCCGGGTGGCGTGCAGCAGCCGGCGCGTCACCTCGTGCACCTGGGTGGCGGTGATGCGCGACAGGTGTATCCGGGACGCGTCGTACTCCGGCAGGTCGAGCGCGATCCCGGCGACCGTGGTGACGGATCCGGCGAGGCCGACGAGCGTGCGCGCCTCGTCCACCGGGACGCGCTCGCGGACGGCGGCGAGCGCGGCGTCGATGTCGGCGGCGGCGTTGGAGATCTGCTCGGGCGAGGGCGGGTCGTCCTTCAGGTGCCGCTCGGTCATCCGCACGCAGCCGATGTCGATGGAGCGGGACGCGTCGGCCGACGAGCTGCCGAGCACGAACTCGGTGGACCCGCCGCCGATGTCGACGACCAGGTAGGGGCGGGCGGGGCGCAGCTCGGCCAGCTCGCGGGTGGCGCCGAGGAAGGACAGCTCGGCCTCCTCGTCCCCGCTGATCACCTCGGGGACGACGCCGAAGATGTCGACGACGCCGCTGACGAAGTCGGCCCGGTTCGCCGCGTCGCGGGTGGCGCTGGTCGCGACCACCCGGGTCTTGATCGGGCCGTGCCCGGCGCGGTTGCCGTGCCGGTCGATCAGCTCGGCGTAGCCGCGCATCGCGGTGAACGTCCGCTCCAGCGCGGCGGGCGAGAGCCGGCCGGTCTCGTCGACGCCCTCGCCGAGCCGGACGATCTCCATCCGGCGCTCGACGTCGGTGAGCCGCCCGCCGTCCTCGCCCGGCACGATGTCGGCGATGAGCAGCCGGACGGAGTTCGTCCCGCAGTCGATGGCCGCGACCCGTGTCACGCGTCCTCCCCCGGTTCGGTCCCGTCGCCCGGCTGGGCCGCCGGCACGTCGACGCAGGGCCCGGACCGCCACCAGTCGGGCAGCGCGTCGAGGGCCTCCCGGCCGAACGGGTTCGCCCCCGGCACCGCGAGCTCGTGCGCGACCAGGGCGTGCAGGCACTTGACGCGGTCGGGCATGCCGCCCGCGCTCTGCATGCCGGCGGGCAGCGGTTCGACGCCCTCTTCGCGGGTGGCCTCGTCCCTGCGGCGCAGGTAGTCCTCGTGGGCGGCGGCGTAGGCGTCCTTGAGGGACGGGTCGTCCGCGAGCCTGGCCTGCATGTCCCGCATGATGCCGCTGCCCTCCAGGGTGCCGATGGCCGAGGCGGCCTTCGGGCAGGTCAGGTAGAACAGCGTGGGAAAGGGCGTCCCGTCGGGCAGCCGGGGCGCGGTCTCGATGACCGCGGGCCGCCCGCACGGGCAGCGCGCCGCCACCGCGCGCACGCCGCGCGGCTCGCGTCCGAGCTGGGCCGCGACGGCGGCCGTGTCACCTGCTTCGATCATCTGTCCCCACCCGCGAAATCAGCGCGGCCGGTCGGCGGCCTCCACCGAACGCCACAGCGTCTCGTACCAGGGCGGCTTGCGCGCCGGTCCGCCCCGCTGCGCCTGCCGGCCCTCCGCACCGCTGCCGTCTAGCACGATGTAGCACTTTACGTCAGGACGGCAGTAATGGAGCCTTCGCGTGGCCTCACGCTCAATGTACGACTTATCACCTAGTTGTTGCTTGCGCAGGGCGAGCTGCTCCACCTGCCGGCGCGCCACCGCTTCCTGCTGCCGCAGGTCGGCGATCTCCTTGCGCTGGGCGATGTACTCCCGGACGGGGTAGGCGAGGCTCAGCGCGATCGCGCACATCACGACCGCGAGGATGGCGGCGCGGCTGGTCAGCGCCGGGTTGCCGCGGCGCCCGCCGGCGCGGTCGCCGGTGTCGCCGTCCGCGGCGCCGTCCCCGGCCGCGCGGCCGCCTTTGCGGCCGGTCCGGTCGTCATCGTCCGCCATCGTGTCCCCTGCCTCCGGCTCGGCCGCCCGGGGCCCGGCGGGACGCGGTCGCGCCCGCCGGGGCCCGGGCCTCGGCTCAACCCCGCGCGTCGAAGCGCGGGAACGCGGCGGCGCCGGCGTAGCGCGCGGCGTCGTCCAGCAGCTCCTCGATGCGCAGCAGCTGGTTGTACTTGGCGACGCGGTCGCTGCGGGCCGGGGCGCCGGTCTTGATCTGGCCGCAGTTGGTCGCGACGGCGAGGTCGGCGATCGTGGTGTCCTCGGTCTCGCCGGACCGGTGGCTCATCATGCACTTGTAGCCGCTGGTCTGCGCGAGCGAGACGGCGTCGAGGGTCTCGCTGAGCGTGCCGATCTGGTTGACCTTGACCAGCAGGGCGTTGGCGGCGCCGGACTTGATGCCGCGGCCGAGCCGCTCGGGGTTGGTGACGAACAGGTCGTCGCCGACGAGCTGGACGCGGTCGCCGACGGCGGCGGTGAGGCCCTCCCAGCCGGCCCAGTCCTCCTCGTCGAGCGGGTCCTCGATGGAGACCAGCGGGTAGCTGCTCAGCAGCTCGCCGTAGTAGGCCGCCATGTCGTCGGCGGACCGCTTGGTGCCCTCGAAGGCGTACTGGCCGTCGGCGTGGAACTCGCTGGCGGCGACGTCGAGCGCGAGCGCGATGTCGCGGCCGGGGGTGAAGCCGGCCTTGCGGATCGCCTCCAGGATGAGGTCGAGCGCGTCCCGGTTGCTCGGCAGGTCGGGGGCGAAGCCGCCCTCGTCGCCGAGGCCGGTGTTCAGGCCCTTGGACTTCAGCACCGACTTCAGCGCGTGGTAGGTCTCGGCGCCCCAGCGCAGCGCCTCGGCGAAGGTGGCCGCGCCGATCGGCGCGATCATGAACTCCTGGACGTCGACGTTGGTGTCGGCGTGCGCGCCGCCGTTCAGGATGTTCATCATCGGGACGGGCAGCAGGTGCGCGTTCGGGCCGCCCACGTAGCGGAACAGCGGCAGGCCGGCGGAGTCGGCGGCGGCCTTGGCGACGGCGAGGCTGACCCCGAGGATCGCGTTGGCGCCGAGCGCGGACTTGGCGGGGGTGCCGTCCAGGTCGACCAGGAGCTGGTCGATCAGCCGCTGGTCGGACGCCGGGTAGCCGACGAGCTTCTCGTCGATGGTCTCGTTGACGGCCTTGACCGCGTTGCGGACGCCCTTGCCGCCGTAGCGCTCCCCGCCGTCGCGCAGCTCCACGGCCTCGAACTGGCCGGTGGAGGCGCCGCTCGGCACGGCGGCGTGCGCCTCGGTCCCATCGGCGAGCAGGACCTCGACCTCGACGGTCGGATTGCCGCGGGAGTCAAGGATCTCCCGGGCGAGTACGGCCTCGATCGACGACACGGGGAACCCCCTGAGGAAAAAGCGGATGGTCGGTGCGGTCACCGAGCCTATCCGCGCGGCCCCCGCGCCGACCAACGGGCTCGCCGTTCGCATAGAGGACAGCCGTGACGAAACCGTTCCTGAACGGGGGCTTGACGCGGGACTTGCCCGGACTATCTACTATTCAGGTCTATCCGACTTGATTGATAGGGAAACAAGGCAATGCTTCGAGGACTCACCGGGCGCATCACCGCGGCGGCACTGGCCGCCCTGGTCACGGCGGGCGCGCTCGGCGCCTGCGGCGACGGCGGGGGGACCGGCGACGGCGGCGGGTCCGAGGCTCCGCTCAGGCTCGGGTACTTCCCGAACATCACGCACGCCACCGCCCTCGTCGGCGTCGAGAAGGGCATCTTCGCCAAGCACCTCGGCACCGCGCCGAAGACGGCGACGTTCAACGCCGGCCCCGCCGCCGTGGAGGCGCTGTTCTCCGGCGCGATCGACGCGACGTTCGTGGGTCCCAACCCGTCCATCAACGCCTGGTCGAAGTCGCACGGCAAGGCCGTGCACATCATCTCCGGGGCGGCGTCGGGCGGCGTCTCCCTCGTGGTCAAGCCGGGCATCAAGGGCGTCCAGGACCTGCGCGGCAAGCGCATCGCGACCCCGCAGCTCGGCAACACCCAGGACGTCGCGCTCCGCTACTGGCTCAAGCAGAACGGCCTCACCGCGAACAAGGACGGCAGCGGTGACGTGAAGGTCGTCCCGCAGGAGAACGCGCAGACGCTCCAGACGTTCGCGCAGGGCGACATCGACGGCGCCTGGGTGCCCGAGCCGTACGCGTCCCGGCTGCTCCTGGAGAGCAAGGGCGAGCGGCTGCTGGACGAGAAGTCGCTGTGGCCGGGCGGCAAGTTCGTCATCACCAACCTCCTCGTCAGCCAGGAGTACGCGAAGAAGAACCCGGAGCAGGTCAAGAAGCTGCTCCAGGGCGTCGTCGAGGCGACCGACTACATCAACCAGAACAAGGCGGACGCGGAGAAGGTCACCAACGACGCGCTCACGAAGCTGAGCGGCAAGCCGCTCAAGCCGGACGTGCTGGCCGCGGCGTTCAAGGAGATCGACTTCACCGTCGACCCGGTCGCGTCCTCGCTCACCGCCGGCGCCCGGCACGCCGAGGAGATCGGGCTGCTGGAGAAGACCGACCTCGCCGGCATCTACGACCTCGCGCCGCTCAACGAGGTGCTCAAGGCGGGCGGGAAGCCGCAGGTGGGCGACCGATGAGCGGGACGGCGGCGGTCCGCCTCGACGGCGTCTCCAAGGCGTTCGGCGGCGGCCGGTCGGCGCTGCTCGCGCTCGACCGGGTCTCCCTGGACGTGGCGCCGGGCGAGTTCACCTGCCTGCTCGGCGCGTCCGGCTGCGGGAAGAGCACGCTGCTCAACCTGGTCGCGGACCTGGAGGAGCCGAGCGGCGGGACGATCGACACCGCGGGCGCCCGCGTGGCCCTGATGTTCCAGGAGCCCGCGCTGTTCCCCTGGCTGACCGTGACGGGCAACCTCGAACTCGCGCTCAAGATGCGCGGCGTGCCCCGCGCGGAGCGGCGCGGGCGGGCGGCGGAACTGCTCGACTCGGTGCACCTCGGCGGCTTCGCGAAGAAGCGCCCGCACCAGCTGTCCGGCGGCATGCGGCAGCGCGTCGCGCTCGCCCGCGCGCTGTCGCTCACCGAGGGCGCGGGCGGCGGGGACGGCGAGGCCGCGGACGGACGGCGGACCGTCCTGCTGATGGACGAGCCGTTCGGCGCGCTCGACGCCATGACCCGCGACCTCCTGCACGACGAGGTCGAGCGGATCTGGCGCGAGCGGAACCTGACCGTGCTGTTCGTGACCCACAACGTGCGGGAGGCGGTGCGGCTCGGCGACCGGGTCGTGCTGCTCAGCAGCCGGCCCGGCCGGGTGGTGGAGGAGTTCCCCGTCCCGATGGGCCGGCCCCGGCGGATCGACTCGCCGGAGGTCGCCGCGCTGGCGGCCGCCATCACCGACCGGCTGCGCGAGGAGGTCGTCCGGCATGGCGCATGAGGTGCTGAAGAAGGGCGGCCCGGGGGACGGCGGGCCGGCGTCCCGCCGCGAGCGGGAGCTGGCCGGGCTCGACGCCCTGGAGCTCGGCGGCGGGACGCGGGTCAGGCTCGCCCGGCGGGCCTGGTCGGCGGCGTGGCCGATGGCCGCGGCCGTGCTCATCGCGCTCGCCGCCTGGCAGGCGGTGGTGTGGAGCGGCTGGAAGGACCCGTGGGTCCTGCCCGGCCCGCGCGACACGCTCCCGGTGTTCTGGGACCAGGTGACGAGCGGCCGGTTCTGGGAGGCGGTCGCGCTGACGATGCGCCGCGCCCTGGTCGGGTTCGCGCTCGCCGTCGCCGCCGGGGTGCTGACCGGCGTGCTCGTGGCGCGGTTCCGGGTGCTGCGGCGCGCGTTCGGGTCGCTGATCACGGGCCTGCAGACGATGCCGTCGATCGCGTGGTTCCCGCTCGCGATCCTGCTGTTCCGGCTGAGCGAGAGCGCGATCCTGTTCGTGGTGATCCTGGGCGCGGCGCCGTCGATCGCCAACGGGCTGATCGCGGGCGTCGACTACACCCCGCCGATCCTGCTGCGCGCGGGCCGGGTGATGGGGCTGCGCGGCGTCCTGCTGTACCGGCACCTGATCATGCCGGCGTCGCTGCCGGCGTTCGTGGCCGGGCTGAAGCAGGGCTGGGCGTTCGCCTGGCGCAGCCTGATGGCGGGCGAGCTGCTGGTCATCATCGGCGACACGACGTCGCTCGGCGTGCTGCTGTCGCAGGCCAGGGAGCTGAACAACACCGCCGACATGATCTCCTACATGCTGGTGATCCTGATCATCGGGATCGTGATCGACCAGCTGTTCGGGGTCGCGGACGGCGCCGTCCGGCGGCGCTGGGGCGTGGACGCGGCATGACCGGGTTTTACCCGTCCGCCGCGGTGGCGTTTGCCCCGTTCCGGCAAGAAATCCCGGGTACCAGCAGGAACGTACCCGGGAGGTCGCCATACGCTTCCGGCTTCCCCGGCCGTCCGCGGGACTGAGCCACTGGATCTGGCGGGCCGTCCTGCGGCGTCCGGAGATCCGGATCCGGGTGACGCTGGCGGCCGCGCTGGTCGCGCTGGTGCTGTCGGGGGTGCTGTGCGCGGTGCTGCTGACGCTGCTCAGGCAGCAGGCGCGCACGGACACGATCCACGACCTGGCCCGCGACGGGCGCCGGGTGGCGACCGCGCTCAACATCGGCACGCTGCACCGCCCGATCCTGGCGCCCGGCGGCGAGCTGCTGCAGGTCACCGACCTGCGGCACCGGGTGGTCGCGGCGTCGCCCCGGATGGCCGGCCGGGCGCCGGTGCGGCTGCCGCCCCTCCCGCCGAACGACGACCGCCGCGACGCCCGCACATGCGGGATCGACGCGCCCGGCGGGCACTGCTTCCTCATCGTCGAGTACCAGGTCGGGGTCGGGCCGTCGGCGAAGCTCGTCTACTCGCTGGCCCCCGAGCCGGGGCTGTTCCCGCAGCCGCTGGCGGCGGCGCTGCTCGGGCTCAGCGTCCCGGTCATCACCTGCCTCGTCGGCTACGCGACGTGGCTGTCGGCGAACCGGACGCTGCGGCCGGTCGACGCGATCCGCCGGGAGCTGGACGAGATCACCGCCACCGACCTGGAGCGCCGGGTGCCGGTGCCGGCCCGCCGCGACGAGGTGGGGCTGCTCGCCGAGAGCGTCAACGCGACCCTCGACCGGCTGGAGCAGGCGGTCGCCCGGCAGCGGGGGTTCGTCTCCGACGTGTCGCACGAGCTGCGCAGCCCCCTCACCGCGCTGCGGATGGAGGTCGAGCTGGCGCTGACGGCGCCGGAGGACGCCGACGTGCCGGAGACGCTGCGGGCCGTCCTGGAGAACACCGAGCGGCTGTCGGCGGTGGTGGACGACCTGCTGGCGCTGGCGCGGCTGGAGGCCGACCGCAACTTCCCGCGCGAGGCGGTGGACCTGACGGAACTGGCGGACGAGGAGGTCCTGCGCCGCCCGCGGCGGACGCAGGTGACCGTCCTGTCGGAGGGTTCGGTGACGGTGGAGGGGGGGCGCAGCGAGCTGGCGCGGCTGCTGACGAACCTGCTGGACAACGCCGACCGGCACGCGGCGTCGGAGGTGACGATGATCCTGCGCGCGGAGCTGCCCGCGACGGCCGTCGTCGAGGTGATCGACGACGGTCCGGGCGTCCCGCCGGAGGACCGGGAGCGGGTGTTCGAGCGGTTCACCCGGCTGGCCGAGGGCCGGCACCGCGACGCGGGCGGCACCGGCCTCGGCCTCGCGATCTCCCGGGACATCGCGGTCGCGCACCAGGGGTCGCTGATCCTCACCGACCGCCTGGACGGCCGCAGCGGCGCCCGGTTCGTCCTGCGCCTCCCCCGCCGGTGACCCGGCGGTGGCGCACCGCCTCGGCGGCGGTGTCAGGCGAGGTCGGCGGCGGTGACGGAGACCTCGACGCCGGGCGCGGGCTCGACGCCCATCGCACGGGCGAGCTTGCGGAACCTGCCCGCGTCGGCCGCGCGGCCGCGCCGCTCCAGCGTGCGGGCGAGCGCCTCGTGGGCCCAGCCGTTGCAGGGGTCGAGGTCCACGAGCCGGCGGAAGACGGACTCGGCGCGGCCGAGCTGCGCGCTGTGGAAGTAGGCGCGGCCGAGCAGCTCGACGGCGGCGCGGTTGCCGGGATCGCCCTCGACGATCGGGGCGAGCAGGCGCGCGGCGCCGGCGTAGTCCTTGGCGTCGAAGAAGAGCGTGGCGCGCTCGAACTCCTCGTAGACGGTCATCCCGGCCTCCCCTCGGTTGCGTGATACAACCCCGCTAACCGGGAGCACCCCGCGTTTGTTCCCGCGGGTTCACGGCCGGGCTCACAAGGGCTCACAGGGGCTCATGGCCGGGTCGCGGCCGGGCTCAGCGGAGGCCGAGCGAGTCGCGGAGGCGTTCGCGCTCGTTCTCCAGCAGCTCGATCTGCCCCTCCAGCTCCTCCCGCTGGGCGAGGTACTGCCCGGAGTCGACGAAGTCGCCGGCGTCGGCGGGCGGCGCCGGCAGGTCGGCGCGGAGCCGGGCGAGCGACTCCTCGACCTGGCCGAGCCGTTCGCGCAGCTCCTCCTCGGACTGGTTCATCTGGTCCTCCCGTCGTCGGGCCGCCCGCGCGGGCGGCCCCTGCATGCACCTCTGCATGCCCGCCTCCCGCCGGTATGCACGCCGTCCCGCCGTGAGACGCCGATCACGGCCGGGCGCGGTCCCGGTCAGATGCGGATCACGGTCTTGCCGCGGGCGCCGCCGGCCCGGTTGGCGGCCAGCGCGTCGGCGGCCTCGGCGAACGGCGCCTCCCGCTCGATCCGGACGCGCAGCTCCCCCGCGTCGATGAGGTCGGACAGCCGGTCCAGCAGCTCCGCCGACGGCGCGACCTCGAAGTTGATGCCGCGCAGCTCCCGCGCCGCCATCGCGTCCGGGTTCACCGCCCAGACGGTGCTCAGGTAGGTGCCGCCGGGACGCAGCAGCTGCGCGAGGTGCTCGACCGCGGTCGTGTCGCTCGCCATGTCGAGGATCGCGTCGACCCCGCCCGAGTGGACGGCCAGCACCTGCCCGTTGAGGTCGCTCTTGGAGTGGTCGACGGTCTCGTCCGCGCCGAGGCGCCGGATCGTGCCCGCCATGTCGTCGCGGGCGGTCGCGATCACCTTGGCGCCCGCGCGGGCGGCGAGCTGCACCGCGCTCTGCCCGGTGCCGCCGGTCGCACCCACGACCAGCACGGTCTGCCCGGCGTCGACGCGCGCCCGGTCGACCATGGCGAGTGCGCTCATGCTCGCGATCGGCACCGCCGCCGCCTGCGTGTAGATCATGCCCTCCGGCATCTTCGCGACCGGCCCGTCGTCGCGGGCGATCGCGTACTCGGCGTAGCTGCCGAGGCCGCGCTCGGGCGCGCCGAAGATCCCGTAGACCTGCTCCCCGTGCCGCAGCCGGGTCACGCCGTCGCCGACCGCGTCCACCACGCCCGCGCCGTCCTGGCCGAGGATCAGCGGGAACGACGCGTCGACGGAGTCCTTGAGCAGCCCGTCGGCGATCTTCCAGTCCATCGGATTGAGCCCGGCCGCGATCAGCTTCACCAGGATCTCGCCCGGCCCCGGCTCGGGGCGCGGCAGATTCATCGGCGCCGGCGTGGCACCGTACTCGGACACGGCGATGGCTCGCATGACGATCGTCCCCCCGATCGGATCCCGCGGGGGCCCGGACGCCCCCGCCCGAGCTCTACCCGATCATCGCGACGATCACACGGACCCGCAGGTCGGAAGGGTCGCAGGCGGGCGTCGCCGGGGTCAGGGCGACGGCGGCCGGGCCGGGTCGCCCGGCAGCGGCGGGATCGTCGCCGGCGGGCGCGGCGGCAGCGGGCCGTCCGGCCCCTCCGGGTCTCCGGGCTGCTCGGGCCGGTCCGGGCCGCGGCTGGCGCGCAGCGTGATGGTCGTGCCGGGCTCGGCCGGGCCGGGGGCGGGCGACATCTCGGCCACCGTCCCCTTCGGGTACTGGTCGGACGCCACCTGCGCGCCGATGTTGGTCGTGAAGCCCGCCGCGCGGAGCTTGGCGACGGCGTCCTTCAGCTTCATCCCGCGCACGTCCGGCACCTTCACCCGGTCCTCGCCGGACCCCTTGCTGAAGTAGTGCGACGGCGGCCGGTGGAACGACGACGGCGCGGTGTCGCGCAGCGCCCCGCTCATGCTCTGCTGCCAGATCGGCGCGGGGATCGTCGCCCCGAACACGGCGCCATAGCACCGCCCGTCCATGCAGAGGTTCCCCATCGGGTGCCGGTAGCCGCCGCGCGGGTCGCCGACCCAGACGGCCGACGCGAGGTCCGGGGTGTACCCGGCGAACCAGGCGGCGGAGAAGTCGTCGACGGTGCCGGTCTTGCCGGCGGCGGGCCGGCCGAGGCCCATGCCCCGCGCCGTGCCCTTGGTGAGGACGCCCTGCAGCACGTAGTTGACGGCGTCGGCGACGTCCTCGTCCAGCACCTGCTCGCAGTCGCGCGGCGGCACCTTCAGCCGGTGCCCCGCCGCGTCCTTGACGGACTTGATGGCGATCGGCTTGCAGTACTCGCCGCGCGCGCCGAACGCGGCGTAGGCGGCGGCGAGCCGCAGCGGGGAGACGGGGTTGAAGCCGAGCGTGAAGGCCGGGTACTGCTCCAGCGGCTTGCCGTTCGCCTGCTTCATCCCGAGCCGCTCGGCCATCCGGACGGTGTCGCAGAGCCCGACCTCCTTCTCCAGCGCGAGGAAGAAGGTGTTGACCGAGTGGTGCGTGCCGGTGACGAGGCTGAACTGCCTGCCGCCCTCGCCGTCGGCGGCGTTGCGCAGCGAGGCGTTCGGGTCGCCGACCCGGTCGCCGTCGCAGTTGCGGAAGCCGACCGGGGTGTAGGCGCGCGGCGCCATCAGCCGGGTGCCGAACGGCATGCCCTCGTCCAGCGCGGCGGCGAGCGTGAACGCCTTGAACGTCGACCCGGCCTGCATGCCGATGCTGGAGCCGTGGCTGGCGTCGGCGGCGAAGTTGATCCAGGTCTTGCCGCGCTCCTTGTCGGGGCCGAGGGCGCGGTCGACGACCATCGCCTTGATCTCGCCGGTGCCCGGCTCGACCATCGCCTCGGCGGCGGCCTTGTGCGCGGAGTTCTTCGGCGGGACGTGCCGGTCCACCGCACGCTGCGCGGCCTTCTGCGCGCGCGGGTCCATGGTGGTGCGGATCGTGAGGCCGCCGCGCTTGAGCAGCTTCTCCCGGTCCTTGGCGGTCTTGCCGAACACCGGGTTGGTGAGGATCTCGCGCTGCACGTAGTCGCAGAAGAACGGCGCCCTGCTGGACACGCAGCCGCTGCGGATGTTGTCGATCTTCAGCCCGATGGGGCGGCGCTTGGCCTCGGCGGCCTTGGCGGCGTCGATCCAGCCGAGCGCGGCCATCCGGTCCAGGACGGTGTCGCGGCGCTTCCGGGCCTCGCCGGGATGCCGGGTCGGGTCGTAGGCGTAGGGGTAGCGGATGATCCCGGCGAGCAGGGCCGCCTCGGGGAGGTCCAGCTGGGACGCGTGCTTGGAGAAGTAGTGGCGGGACGCGGCCTCGATGCCGTACGCGCCGTCGCCGTAGTAGGCGATGTTGAGGTAGCGGCGCAGGATCTCGTCCTTGCTGAACTTCTCCTCCACCGCCACCGCGTACCGCAGTTCGCGGACCTTGCGGGCGGTGGTGACCTCCTTGGCCGCCTCCCGCTCCTCGTCGTTGTCGGCCTGGGTGAGCAGGAGGTTCTTCACGTACTGCTGGGTGATGCCGGAGCCGCCCTGCGTCACCTGCCCGCTGCTGAGGTTGCTGGCGAGCGCCCGCAGCGTGCCCTGCAGGTCGATGGCGCCGTGCTCGTAGAAGCGGCTGTCCTCGATGGCGAGCACCGCCGTGCGCGCGACGGGCGCGATCTTGTTGAGCGGGACGTCCACCCGGTTCTGGTAGAAGAACGTCGCGATCTTGGAGCCGTCGGCGGCGAGGATCGTGGACCGCTGCGGGACGCCGGACGTCGTCAGGTTCACCGGGTCGCTGTCGAACCAGCGTGCCGTGTCGCGGGCGCCGACGCCCGCCGTGCACGCGGTGGGCAGCAGCATCAGCGCGACGATCACCCCGGCGAGGCCGCCGAGCGCGCCCAGCCCGCGCAGCGCGCGGAGCTTCTCGGCGCGGGTCGTGGACGCGGTGAGGATCCGGTGCGCGCGGCGGCGCGGCGGAGCCGGGAGACCGCTTCCCGCATCGCGATTCCCTGGATCACCATCCGCCCCGGTCGGCACGCGCCTAGAGTAAACGCGCCTTCGCGGACGGACCACCCCAATGCCGATGTTCCGCCATAATCCCGACGATCTACGCCTGTGTGATCCGGGCTCCCCCCGTGGATCAGGCGCGCTGCCGCCGTCGCTCCCACGCTTGGACACGTTCGCGGAATACCCGGGAAACGGCGCGCAACTCCGCTTCGGGGTCGGCTCCCCGCTCCACCGCCTCGCCGACGAGGGCGAAAAGCCGCGAACCCAGGTCATTCTCCCCGGCCGCGTCGTCCCCCGCCCCGGCAAGGCCGACAGCGAGGTCGGCCGGCGCCTCCATGCGCGCCGCACGGCGCCGCAACTGCGCCGCCAGCGACAGCGCGGGCTGCCCCATCGGCACCCCGTCCAGCGCGGACGCCTCCGCGCCGCTCTTCGCCGCCCGCTCGGCCGCCTTGATCTGCTCCCAGTTCGCGTTGACCTCGTCGGCGCCGGAGACGGTCACGTCCCCGAACACGTGCGGATGGCGGCGGACCAGCTTCTCCACGATCGCGGCGGCGACGTCGTCGATGGTGAACGCCGTCTCGTCGTCGCGCTCGGCGGCCACCACCGAGTGGAACGCCACCTGCATCAGCACGTCGCCGAGCTCCTCGCGGAGCGCGCCAAAGTCGCCCGACTCGATCGTGTCGAGGACCTCGTACGCCTCCTCCAGCAGGTACGGGACGAGCGTGGTGTGCGTCTGCTTGCGGTCCCACGGGCATTCGCGGCGCAGCGTGTCCATGACCGAGACCAGGTCGAGCAGCCGCGCGCCGGGCAGGTCGTAGGAGCCGTGCAGCACCTCGACGTCCAGCGGGTCGTTGACGACGAGCGTCCCGACCTCGCGCATCAGGTCCTCGTCGCCCTCCGGGGCGGCGACCCACACGACGTCGGCGGCCCGCGCGTCCGCGACCAGCCGCGCCGCGTCGGGCTCCGCGACGGTCTCCACCGCGACCCCGGCGTCGCGCAGCGACGGCAGCAGCGGATGCCCGTCGCGCAGCCGGACGGCGCCCGCCGAGCGGAGCGCGTCCCACGCCCGCCAGGTCAGCAGCCCCGGCGCGACCCGGTGCGTGGTGGCCAGCAGTGTCAGCGCCATGCGCCTCAGATACCCGAGTCGGGGCTGGACAGCCGGTAGGTGATCGGGGCGATCTCGAACTTGCCCGGGTCGTAGGTGCCGTAGCGGGGGTTGACCTCGACGTGCATGCCGTTCGCGGTCTGCTGGAACAGCTCGTTCCACCGCCGGCCGGCCTGCTGCGTCGCGGGGCTCAGCTGGTTGCCCATGTCCGCGCCGAACCGCTGCATGACCGCCGCCTGCGTCGCCACGAGGCGCGCGAGGTCGCGGGTGTGCGCGCGGGGCAGCCCGCTCGCCAGCGTGATCGAGGCCGCGCCGCCGCGCCCGTCCAGCGCCTGCACCGCCGTGTCCACCTGGCCGTCGGTGACCTTCACCCCGGCCCGCTCGGCGACCTCGCCGGCGACCCGGAAGTTGATCAGCAGGGTGAGCGCGCCCTGCAGGTCGGACTCGGACTCGCCGGCGAGCTGCTGCCCCGGGTTCGCGGGGTTGGCGCGCAGCTCGTTGGCCGCCGGGTCCGCGCGGAACTGGGTGCGCCAGTCGCGGACGGTCTGGCTGAGCTCGGTGACGGTGATGCGGTCGTCGCCGACGAGGGCGGCGGTGCCGACCTTCGGGGAGCCGCCGCAGCCGGCCAGCGCGCCGGCCGCCAGCGCGACCGCCACCGCCGCCTTCACGGACTTACCAGGCACGGAATCCTCGTCTCGTCATGGGTCATCTGGTCGGGGCGGGCCCAGGCTACCGCTTGGCGGCGGTGGACGCCGGTTCCAGGAACAGCGCCTCGACCAGGTCGGTCGCCCACTTCAGCAGCTCCTGGTCGCGCAGCGGCCGGCCGCCGAGCGGCGCCGTCTTCGGCATCGGCACCAGCAGCGTGTCGGTCGCGGGCTTCAGGATGCTCTTCGGGTACAGCCGCTGGAGCCTGACCTGCCGGGAGTCGGGCAGGTCCACCGGCGTGAACTTCACGAAGTTGCCCTGGAGCGTGACGTCGCTCAGCCCCGCCCGGCGCGCCTTCGCCCGGAACCGCGCCACCTCCAGCAGGTTCAGCACCGGGACGGGCAGCGGGCCGAACCGGTCCTTCAGCTCGTCGTGCACGGCGCCGATCTCGTCGTCGGAGGTGATCGCGGCGATGCGGCGGTAGGCGTCCAGCCGGAGCCGCTCCCCCGGCACGTACTCGTGCGGCAGGTGGGCGTCGACGGGCAGCTCGACCTTCGTCTCGACGGCCTCGGCCGCGCGGGTGCCGCCCTCCTTCAGGTCCCGGACGGCCTCCCCGACCATCCGGACGTACAGGTCGAACCCGACCCCGGCCACGTGCCCGGACTGCTCCGCGCCGAGGATGTTGCCCGCGCCGCGGATCTCCAGGTCCTTCATCGCGACGTACATGCCCGCGCCGACCTCGGTGTGCTGCGCCAGCGTCGCGAGCCGCTCGTGCGCGGTCTCCGTCAGCGGCTGCTCCGGCTGGTACAGGAAGTAGGCGTACGCGCGCTCCCGGCCGCGCCCGACGCGCCCGCGCAGCTGGTGCAGCTGCGACAGCCCGTACATGTCGGCGCGGTCGACGATGAGGGTGTTGGCGTTCGGCACGTCCAGCCCGGACTCGACGATCGTGGTCGCGACGAGGACGTCGTAGTTCTTCTCCCAGAAGTCGACCATGACCTTCTCGAGCTCGTTCTCGTTCATCTGCCCGTGCGCGACCGCGACCCGCGCCTCCGGGACGAGCCGCGCCAGGTTCGCCGCGACCTTGTTGATCGACCGGACCCGGTTGTGCACGAAGAACACCTGGCCCTCGCGCAGCAGCTCGCGGCGGATCGCGGCGGCGATCTGCTTCTCCTCGTACGGGCCGACGAACGTCAGCACCGGGTGCCGCTCCTCCGGCGGGGTGAGGATCGTCGACATCTCCCGGATGCCGGTCAGCCCCATCTCCAGCGTGCGCGGGATCGGCGTCGCGGACATGGCGAGCACGTCCACCTGCGTGCGGAGCCGCTTCAGCTCCTCCTTGTGCTCGACGCCGAACCGCTGCTCCTCGTCGATGATGACGAGGCCGAGGTTCTTGAACCGGGTCTGCGACGACAGGATGCGGTGCGTGCCGACGACGACGTCCACGGTGCCGTCGGACAGGCCGCGCAGCGTCTCCTCGATCTCCTTGTCGGTCTGGAACCGGCTGATCGGCTTCACCACGACGGGGAACGCCGCGAACCGCTCGCTGAACGTCGACATGTGCTGCTGCACCAGCAGCGTCGTCGGGACGAGCACCGCGACCTGCCGGCCGTCCTGCACCGCCTTGAACGCCGCCCGCACCGCGATCTCGGTCTTGCCGTAGCCGACGTCGCCGCAGATCAGCCGGTCCATCGGGACGGGCTTCTCCATGTCGCCCTTGACCTCGTCGATGGCGGCGAGCTGGTCGGGCGTCTCGTTGTAGGGGAACGCGTCCTCCAGCTCGCGCTGCCAGGGCGTGTCCGGCGCGAACGGGTGGCCGGGGCTCGCCATCCGCGCCGAGTACAGCCGGATCAGCTCCCCGGCGATCTGCTTGACCGCCTTGCGGGCGCGGGACTTGGCCTTCTGCCAGTCGGCGCCGCCGAGCCGGTGCAGGCTCGGCGCCTCGCCGCCGACGTAGCGGGTCAGCTCCTCCAGCTGGTCGGTCGGGACGAACAGCCGGTCGCCCTTGGCGTACTCCAGGATGAGGTACTCGCGGGTGGCGCCCTGCACCGTCCGGCTGACCATCTCCACGTACCGGCCGACGCCGTGCTGCTCGTGCACGACGTAGTCGCCCGGCTTGAGCTGCAGCGGGTCGATGCCGCCGCGCCGCCGCGACGGCATGCGCCGCGCGTCCTTCGTGGACGACTTCTGCCCGGACAGGTCGGTCTCGGTCAGCACCGCGAGCTTGACCGACTCCCAGACGAAGCCGTTCTCCAGCAGGCCCGTCGCCACGGTCACCACCGACGGCTCGGGCGGCGCCGCGAGGTCGGCGCGGCGCGCGCCGATGCCCTCCTCGCCGACGAGCTGGACGAGCCGCTCGGCGGGCCCGTGCCCGGCGGTGACCATCACGACGCGCCAGCCGCCGTCGATCCAGCCCTTCAGGTCGCCGACGACGCGGGACGTGTCGCCCCGGTACGCCTCGGCCGGCACCGCGCCCAGGCTCAGCGCGTCGCCCTCCGGGTTGAGCGCAGTCACGCTCCAGCGCGGCAGCCCCAGCTCGGTGCTGTGCTCGCGGACCTCCTCCAGCGAGCGGAACGCGGCCGCGCCGAGGTCGATCGGCGCCTCTCCCCCGGCGGCGGCGTTGACCCAGCTCGCCTCCAGGAACTCCTGGCTCGTGCGGACCAGCTCCACCGACCGGGTCCGGATCCGCTCCGGCTCGCACACCAGCAGCGCCGACCCGTCCGGCAGCAGGTCGGTGAGCAGCTCCATCCGCTCGGCGAGGACGGGCGAGAACGCCTCCATGCCCTCGACGGTGTCGCCGTCGGCGATCCGGCCGAGGATCTCCGCCAGCGCGGGATGCTCCTCGGCGAGCAGCTTCGCGCGCTCGCGCACCTGCTCGGTCAGCGGCAGCTCGCGGCACGGCGGCGCCCACAGCCCGCCCTGCGCGACCTCCAGCGACCGCTGGTCGGCGGCCTTGAAGTAGCGGATCTCCTCGACGGTGTCGCCCCAGAACTCCACCCGCAGCGGGTGCTCCTCGGTCGGCGGGAACACGTCCAGGATGCCACCGCGCACCGCGATCTCGCCGCGCTTCTCCACCAGGTCGACGCGGTGGTACCCGGCCTCCACCAGGTTGCGGACGGCCTCGTCCATGTCGGCGTCGGCGCCGGAGACGAGCCGCACCGGCTCCAGGTCGGCGAGCCCGGCCACGATCGGCTGCAGGACGGCGCGGACGGGCGTCACGACGACGTCCAGCGCGCCGCCCTTCGCCGTCCCGTCCTGGGCCTCCTCCTCGGTGGGCGGGCCGCCGGCGTCCGGGTGGACGAGGCGGCGCAGCACCGCGAGCCGCTGCCCGACGGTGTCCGAGCGCGGCGACAGCTTCTCGTGCGGCAGCGTCTCCCACGCCGGGAAGTGCGCGACCCGCGCCGGGTCGATCAGGCTGGACAGCGCGGCGGTCAGGTCCTCGGCCTCGCGCCCGGTCGCGGTCACCGCGAGCACCGTGCCGCCGCCGTTGCCGTCGCCGCCCTCGCGGAGCGCGCGGCTCAGCGCGGCGGCGAGGACCGGCCAGAGCGCGCCCGGCGCCACGACCTCCTGGTCGGCGCGCGCCCGCCGCAGGGCCCGCTGCAGCCCGGAGTCGGTACACGCAAGGTCAACAAGTCCAGAAAGCGTCATCTTCGCCCGCACATTCGCCGAATAACCCCGAGGCAGGGCAGCCCGAAAAGCCGGAAATCCACGCGGACCCCGGTAACGCCTACCAGAGTACGCGACACCGCCGCGCCCAAGAATGCACAAATCGCGGACGGAGCGCAGTCAGACGATTACGCTGCGGAACTGTGACCGATCTGCGTACGCCGCCGGTCAGCGACGGCGATCTCTTCTCAGAACGCGCCCGTCAGTACGCCCTAGAGAAGCCCCTGCAGCGGATCCACGTCCTGGAGGCGGGCTGCGGCTGGGGCACGGGCCTGGACCTCGGCGACCACGACCACCACGTCACCGGCGTCGACATGGAGTCCCCGGAGCTGCGCGCCTACACCTGCGAGCGGCCCGACCTCGACACCTGGTACCTCGGCGACCTGCGCACCGCGCCGATGCCGCCGCGCGCCTTCGACATCGTGCACGCCTCGTACCTGATCGAGCGCGTGCCGCACGCCGAGCTGGTGCTCGACCGGTTCGTCGCCGCGCTGAAGCCCGGCGGGCTGCTGCTGGTCCACCTGCGCGACCGCAACACCGCGTTCGCGTTCCTGGACCGCACGCTCCCCCGCTGGCTGCGCACCGGCCGCCGGGGCCGCCCGCGCCCGGTCCGGGCGCCGCGCGCGGGACGCGGCGTCCGCGGCGGGCGGGGCCCGCGCGGCGCGCACGCCCGCGTCCCCAGCCCGGGCGACGAGCGGGTCGCCGGGCCCGAGACGGGCGCCGGCGCGCGGGCGGAGGTCCGCGCCGAGCCGGTGCCGGAGGCTCGTGTGCCGGAGGCCCGTGCTCCGCAGACCCGCGCCCCGGAGACTCTCGCCCCGGAGGCCCGTGCTTCTGAGGCCCGTGCTTCTGAGGCCCGTGTGCCGGAGGCGCGGTCCGCCGTGCGGCCGGTCCCGGTCGTCCGGACGAGCCCGCCGCCCGCGGTGTACGGCAAGGTCGCGTCTCGCGCGGGCATGCGCTGGTACTGCGTGATGCGCGGGCTGGTGATCTCCGAGGAGTACACGTCCCGGCAGGCCATCGACGCGCTCGGCGCGGGGACCGGCGTCGCCGAGGTGCTGTGCCGGCTGGTGTCCGCGCTCACCCGGGGCCGCCTCACCGCCGACCACAGCGAGATCACCCTGGTCATCCGCAAGCCCGAGAACCGGTTCGCGCGGGTCATCTGACCGGGCCGCCGGGCGGGGCGGGTGTGCGCGGGTCGGGGCCGGCGCAGTATTTTTCCTGCGGAAACTCCCACTGACACGGACGAGCCCGGCTCCCCGCCGCCGGGCGGGATCGGAGATCGCGGTGACCGCCGAAGCCGGCCTTCCCGACACGCTGCGCGACCTGCCCGCCTGCACCCCCGACCCGGTGGAGCTGGCCGACCTGGAACTGCTCCTCGCCGGGGCGTACCGCCCGCTGACCGGCTTCCTCGGCTCCTTCGACACCGCGATGGTGATCGCCGGCGGCCGGCTGTCGGACGGCACCCCGTGGCCGGTCCCGGTCACGCTGACCGTCCCGAAGGAGCTGACCGGGCAGGAGCGGGTCGTCCTGCAGGACCCCGAAGGCGTGCCGCTCGCCGTGCTGACGGTCGCCGAGGCGTGGCAGGACCCGACCACCCAGGCGTGGCGGCTCGCCGGTCCGCTGGAGGGCCTGCGCGCCCCCGCGCACGGCCCGTTCCACGGGCTGCGCCGCCGCCCCGACGAGCTCGACCCCGTCGAGGGCCCGCTGCTCGCCGTGGCGACGCGCGAGCCGCTGCACCGCAAGCAGCTCGGCCAGCTCCGCCAGGTCGCCGAGAGGCTCGGCGCGCAGGTGCTCGTGCTGCCATTGCTCGGCGGCGAGCACGACGAGTCCCTCGTCCGCGCGCTGCTGGGCGTCCGCAAGGAGCTGCCGGACGGGGCCCGGATCGTCCCGGTGCCGCTGCCCGCGCGCGGCACCGGCGCCGAGCAGGAGGAGCGCGACGTCCGGCTGCGCGCGCACGTCGCCGCCGCCTACGGCGCCACCCACCTGCTCGCCGAGGCCGAGCTGGACGGCACCGCGATCCCGCTGGTCGTCCCCGAGCCGTGGGCCTACGACGCCGACGTGGAGGTGTGGCGGCCGGTCGCGCGCATCGAGCCCGACCACGTCCAGGCCGAGCTGACGCGGGAGCGGCTGCACGAGCTGCTGGACGCGGGCGAGCCCGTGCCCGACTGGTTCACCCCGCCGGCCGTCGCCGCCGAGCTGGCGCTGGCCCGCCCGCCGAAGCGCTCGCGCGGGATCACGGTGTTCTTCACCGGGCTGTCGGGCTCCGGCAAGTCCACGATCGCGCGCGGCCTGTCGGACGCGCTGATCGAGCGCGGCGGCCGGACCGTCACCCTGCTGGACGGCGACGTCGTGCGGCGGATGCTGTCGGCCGGCCTGACGTTCTCCCGCGCCGACCGCGACCTCAACATCCGCCGGATCGGGTTCGTCGCCGCCGAGATCACCCGGCACGGCGGCACCGCGATCTGCGCGCCGATCGCCCCGTACGCGGCGACGCGCGCCGAGGTCCGCCGGATGGTGTCCGTGGTGGGCGACTTCATCCTGGTGCACGTCGCGACGCCGCTGGAGGAGTGCGAGCGCCGCGACCGCAAGGGCCTGTACGCCAAGGCCCGCGCGGGGCAGATCCCGGAGTTCACCGGCATCTCCGACCCCTACGAGGAGCCGGACGACGCCGACCTGACCCTCGACACCTCGCGGATGGCGCCGGACGAGGCGGTCGCGCAGGTGGTGGACCTGCTGGTGGCCGGGGGCTGGGTTCGTCCCGCATAGCGGGCCTTTGCCTCACCTATCCCATTAGTCCCGTTTGCCCCTTGCTAGCCGGGTTACCACGCCCGAGTGGCGTCCTCTACCCTGTTAGCGAGTTTTCCTACATGTCAGGTAGGTCATGCCGATGGACTTCGATTGGACGATGGCGCTGGGCTCGTTCCTGGTCGCCATCATCGTCGGGCTCACCGGGATGGGCGGCGGCGCGCTGATGACGCCGATGCTCGTCACGTTCTTCGGCGTCAGCCCGCTCGCCGCCGTGTCCAGCGACCTCGTCGCCGCCGCCGTGATGAAACCGGTGGGCAGCGCCGTCCACTACCGGCAGGGCACGATCAACATGCGGCTGGTCGGCTGGCTGTGCGCGGGCTCGGTGCCCGCCGCGTTCTCCGGCGTGCTGCTGGCGAAGGCCCTCGGCCACGGCGACTCCGTCGAGGACCTGATCAGCAAGGCCATGGGCGTCGCGCTGATGATCGCGGCGATCGGGCTCGTGCTGCGCGCCTACCTGGCCCACCGGGGGCGCGCGGGCGGCGCCGGGGACGAGACCCCGGAGGTGACGGTCCGGCCCGTCCCGACCGTGCTGATCGGGATCGTCGGCGGCCTCGTCGTCGGCATCACCTCGGTCGGGTCCGGCTCGCTGATCATCGTCGCGCTGCTCGCCCTGTACCCGACGCTGAAGGCCAACCAGCTCGTCGGCACCGACCTGCTGCAGGCCGTCCCGCTGGTGTTCGCCGCCGCCATCGGCCACCTGCTGTTCGGCGACTTCCGCATGGAGGTCACCGCCGCCCTGCTCGTCGGCTCCATCCCCGGCGTCTACCTCGGCTCCAAGGTCTCCTCCCGCGCGCCGGGCGGGCTCATCCGCCGCGTGCTGGCGCTCGTCCTGGTCGCGTCCTCGCTGAAGATGTTCGGCGTCGGCGCCGTCCCCCTCGCCTGGACGATGGTCGTCCTCACCGCCGCGACGGTCGCCGCCTGGCTCGTCCTGCGGCGCCGCCCGTCCCCCGCCGCGGCCGCCGAACCGGCCGGCCTGACGCGGGCGGAGTCGCCCGCCGCCCGCTGAGCGCGACCGGTTCCGGACGCCGGTCCCCGGGGGGATGGCGCGAATCGGCGATGGGGCGGACCGGTGATCCATAGAATCGGCCCATCAGTCCTGTTCATCCCCCCGAGGAGGCCGTCCGTGCCGTCCCTGCCGGTCCGCCGCGCCGCGATCCCGATCGCGCTGGCGGCCCTACTCGCGCCACTGGGCGCCCCCGGCGCCCTCGCCGCGGCCCCGAGCGGCGTCGAACTCGAGGCCGTGGCCGAGAGCCTCACCGAGAACGGCGGGCTCTACATCGCCCCCGGCGTCCGGGACCTCAGTGACGACCAGCTCGACAAGCTGCGCGGACCGCTGGAGCGCGCCCGCCTCCCGGTGTACATCGCGATCTTCCCGGCCGGGACGCTCCCCGAGCGGGCCACCGCCTACAACCGGCTGATCGTGGACATCTACCGGGAGGTGAAGCGCAAGGGCACCTACGCCGTCGTGGTCGGGCGGACCGTGCGCGCCTACTCGTGGAGCGTCTCGCCCGGCACGACCAGGAAGGCGTGGGCGGGGGCGAAGAAGAACGGCGGCGGCAGCCTGATCAACGAGCTCTCGCTGTTCGCGCGCAACGCCGGCACCGCGGCGCCCGGCGCGCCCGGCCCGGGGCCGGAGATCGGCGCGGAGAGCCCCGTCGCCACGCCGCCGCCCACGCCCGACGAGAAGGCCGCGACCGACCCCGGCAACGCGTCGGTGCCCATCGACGAGGACGGCGGCACGCCCGTCGGCCTGATCGCGGGCGGCGACGAGCTCCTCGACGGGGACGCCGGACGCCTCGAACGTCTCCACGATCATCCGCGCGCCGAACGCGGTGGCC